>JAFAHB010000238.1 GCA_019237435.1 Vulcanimicrobiota bacterium | reverse complement strand
ACCACCCCAGCGTAAGGCTGCCGACGTTGCTGCGGCTGAGCGTCTTCTCGGCGCCATTGTCGGCCGCGTGGGCGGCCGTGACTCCCGGTTGCAGCCAGCTAAAGAGCTTCGCCGTGGCGGGTGTGCGCTGCACTCCGGAGGCTGTCGCCGAGACTGTGGGTGGAACGGATCCCGAGCCATTGCAGCCCGCTAAACCCGCCGACGCCAGAAAAAGGCTCGTTGAGCAAAGCCATAGAGCTCGTCTGGACATGAAAAACCCTCCTAGCAACGGATGTTGCCAGAAGCATAGCACGCACGCGCGATGCCGAATATGGCGGAAAACCACACCTCGCGCGTGCGTGAGTCACCCTTCGGCCCGTCAGGGTGACGCTACGAGACTACCGCGCGTATTGGATCCCTTCGTTTACCTGCGTGATGGCCTGTTTGACCAGGTTGATCGCGTTCTCACGATGGCCGCCCTTATCCGGATTCGCGGCATTGAGCTCGGTCAGCGCTTGGTTTAGATAGTTCCGGGCGTTGACCATATGAGGTTGAGACGCGAGCGCCACCCCGGCGCCGATACCCGCAAAAACAAATGCGAAGACCAGCGCCAGTACGCCCAACCGTGCCTTCGAGATTGTCATGACGATGCGTTTCCTCCTTAAAAGAAGCAAGCTGTTACGTTCAGCCAAGGTGTGCGGGGATATCCATGACCATCGGGTCGACGGGGACGTGCAGCCTTGGTTCGGTCGCCGCCTGAATCTCGTCGACTGTGACGCCCGGCGCCAGCTCGCGCAGGATGAGCCCGTCCGGACCCACGTCCATGGTGCCCATGTCGGTAATAATTTTATGAACGACGCGCTTTCCCGTCAATGGCAGCGTGCAGCGACGCAAGATCTTGTGCGCGTTGCCTTTGGCGACGTGCTCCATCATGACGATCACGCGCTTGGCGCCGTGCACTAGGTCCATCGCGCCGCCCATCCCCTTCACCATCTTGCCGGGAATCATCCAATTGGCAAGGTCGCCGTGCTCCGAAACCTGCATCGCTCCCAAAACGGCTAGGTCGATGTGACCGCCGCGGATCATTCCGAACGACAGCGAGGAGGCGAAGAACGAGGCGCCGGGAAGGACCGTCACGGTCTCCTTCCCCGCGTTGATGAGGTCGGCGTCCTCTTCGCCTTCATAGGGATAGGGCCCCATGCCGAGGATGCCGTTTTCGCTTTGGAGCGTGACGGTGACGTCGGAAGAAACGTAATTTGGAATCAATGTCGGCAAGCCGATGCCGAGGTTGACGTATTGACCGTCGCGCAACTCCTGCGCGACGCGTGCCGCGAGTTGCGTTCGTGTTAGTGCCATTTACGGACGCTTTCGCGTCGTGACGCGCTCGATGCGTTTGCCTTGAGGTCCAACGTGCACGATGCGCTGAACGAAGACGCCGGGCAAATGCACGTGCTCGGGATCGATCGCTCCTGGTTCGACGAGCTCCTCGACTTCGGCGATCGTGATTCTGCCCGCCATCGCACAAAGCGGATTGAAGTTTCGCGTCGCCTTGTGGAAGACGAGGTTGCCGTTGCGATCGCCGATCGAAGCGCGCACCATCGCGAAGTCGCAAACGATGCCGGCCTCGAGAACGTATTCGCGCCCGTCAAAAACGCGCGTCTCTTTCTTCGGCGATGCCACCGCGACGCTGCCGTCGCCGTTATAACGCCACGGCAGACCACCGTCGGCCACCAGCGTACCGTCGCCGGCCGGCGTATAAAATGCCGGGATTCCGCAGCCGCCGGCGCGTAGTCGCTCCGCAAGCGTGCCTTGCGGAACGAGCTCGACTTCGAGCTCTCCGCGCAGATATTGACGCTCGAACTCGCGATTCTCACCGACGTACGAGCCCGTCGTCCGACGGATGCGCTTGTGATCGAGCAACACGCCCAGGCCCCACCCGTCGACCCCGCAGTTATTCGACACGGTAGCCAACTCCGAGGCTCCCTGCTCCAGCAGCGCCTCGATGAGGTTATGCGGGATTCCGCTCAGTCCGAAGCCGCCCACCGCTATCGAGGCGCCGCTTGGAATGTCCGCGACCGCATCCGCGCAGGAGGCGTAGACCTTCTCCATGCCGCCCTAAATGCGCCGACGGAAACGCAGTCGCCTTCGTGGAAGGTGCGGCATCATGACGACGGCACCGACTCAAATTCAAACCAGCGACGAAGAGGAGATGATACTCGCGGCGGTCCGCGAGCTCGTCGCCGAAAAAGTCGCGCCGCGCGCTGCCGAAATCGACGCGAGCGGCGAGTTCCCCTGGGACGTCAAAGAGCTTTTCGCGCAAAACGATCTGCTCGGAATCCCCATACCTTCGGAGTACGGTGGCCTCGGCGGCACGTTCCTGACGTACGTGAAAGTCGTCGAAGAGATCGCCAAGGCGTGTGCGTCGAGCGCGCTGATCGTTGCGGTGCAGGAGCTTGGCATGCTGCCGATCGTCATCGGCGGAAGCGACGAGCAGAAACGGCGCTTCTTGCCGAAGATCGCTTCGGGCGAGCACCTCGTGTGTTACGCTTTGACCGAAGTCTCCAGCGGCTCCGATGCGCTCGGTTCGATGCGCACGCGCGCGGAGAAGCGAGGCGACGCGTACGTTCTCAACGGCCAGAAAATTTGGATCACTAACGGCAGCGTCGCCGACGTCGTCTGCGTTTTTGCCGTCACCGATCCGTCAGCCGGATCGCGCGGCGTCTCGGCTTTCGTGGTCGAGAAGGGCACCCCCGGCTTCTCCGTGGGCAACCTCGAGAAAAAGATGGGCATTCGCGGCTCGCCGACGGTCGAGCTCGTTTTCGCCGACTGCGAGATTCCGGCCGCCAATCGGCTGGGCGAGGAAGGCGAAGGCTTCAAGATCGCAATGAAGGTGCTCGATAAGTCGCGTCCCGGAATCGCGGCGCAAGCGCTGGGCATCGCGGCCGGCGCGCTCGACTATGCAACCAACTACGCAAAGGAGCGCATTGCGTTCGGGAAGCCAATCGGTCAGCATCAAGGCGTCGGCTTCATGCTCGCCGATATGAAAACGCAAGTTGAAGCTGCGCGTCTCCTTCTCTACGAAGCAGCGCGGCGCTGCGACGACGGTGGCCCGGACGTCACGCTCTGGGCGGCGATGGCGAAGCTCAAATGCGGCGACGTCGCGATGTCGGTGACGACCGATGCGGTGCAGGTGCTCGGCGGTTTTGGTTACTCCGCCGATTACCCGGTCGAGCGCATGATGCGCGATGCAAAGATCACGCAAATTTACGAAGGCACGCAGCAGATACAGCGGCTGGTGATTTCGCGCGCGTTGGTGGGCCGAGCTAAGTAGCTTCGCGAGTCGCCCTTCGACAAGCTCAGGGTGACCCGGGACCACGCCGTCGCATTCTTTTGATGATGGCGGGCGTGGGGCAGAGCTCATTGACCGGGCATCGATCGCACAGCGGCGTCGGCGCTTTGCAGATCGCGCGCCCGTGCATGATGAGCCAATGGGTGGCGTCGCCCCATTTTTTCGGCGGCAGCAGCGCGGTGAGATCGTCTTCGACCTGACGCGGCGTCGTGCCGAGCGTCAGGCCGAGCCGATGCGACACGCGGAAGACGTGCGTATCGACCGCTAGGGCCTCCTCTTGAAAAGCCGCGGCCATCACGACGCTTGCGGTCTTGCGCCCGACGCCGGCGAGCGATTCCAGATCGTCGCGGTCGTGCGGCACGCGACCGCCGAAGCGCTCGACGATGTCGCGCGCGCAGGCGATGATGTTCTTCGCCTTCATGCGGAAGAAGCCGGTCGATCGGATAATCTGCTCGACGTCGCTTTGACGCGCGCGCCCGAGCTTCTCGGGCGTCGGGTACTTCGCAAAGAGCGCCGGAGTCGTCATGTTGACTCGCGCGTCGGTCGTTTGCGCCGAGAGAATCACCGCGATCAGCAGTTGAAACTCGTCTTCGTACTCGAGTGCCGTCACGGCGTGCGGATAGGTTCGCTCGAGAGTCGCCAGCTGCTCGAGCGCGATGCGCCGCGGCACTTTTTTCTTTGGAAATGGAATCGCCGGCACGAAGCCGCCTATTCCCGCAACGCGACGTGCGTTCCGTCGTGGGTCACGAGCCCGTCGCGCTGCAGCGCTCCGACAAACGCGCTCATCTCTTCGAAGCTTCGGCCTCCGAGCTGTGGAACGAGCGAATCGTATAGGTCGAGCAACGAGATGCGCGCGCCGGGCGGCAGAGCCCGCAGCCGGTCGATGATCCGGCCTCGCGCGTGACGCGTGGTCTGCGAGAATGGAACTCGCGCTTGCGGCGAACGGCGCCGCGACGCAATAGCGCGCAATTCGCCCAGCCTCGCCGGATCGATCGGCGCCGCGACGCAATGCGCCCGCAACGGGCAGAGCAGGCACTTCGGCGCGCGTGCCGTGCAGATCGCGGCGCCAAGGTCCATGAGCGCCGAGTTCCAATCGTGCGCGCGGCCTTGCGGGATCAGCGAGTGCGCTCGCGCGTCGAGCTCACGCGCGATGACGGCTCGCGGATACTCCAGTCCAAAGAAAAGCCGGTTGACGATCCGCCGGACGTTCGTATCGACCGGAGCGTCCTCGATATCGAACCCAAATGCGCGGATCGCGGCGGCGCCGTACGCGCCGACGCCGGGCAGCTTTCGAAGCTCGTCGCGCCCGGAAGGCAACGCGCCGCCGTACCGCTCGGCAACGATGCGCGCCAGGCGCTGCAACCGAACGGCGCGCGAGTTGTAGCCCAGTCCTTTCCATTCGCGCAGTACGTCGGCCGGCGACGCGAACGCCAGCGCGTCGAGGTCGGGAAACCGAGTAAGGAACGCTTCGAATTTCGGAATGACGCGCTCGACCTGCGTCTGCGCGAGCATGAACTCGCTGACGAGCGTTCGATACGGAGCGCGCACCCTGCGCCACGGGAGCTCGTGACGACCGTGACGGCAGTACCAGCGCAATAATCGCCGTTGGACGTCGATCACGAACGCAGCGCCGATATCGCTTCGCCGATACGGCGGATCCCTTCCGCGATCTCAGGCCGCGTCACCGCGGTCAGCGCGAGGCGGAAGTAGTGATCGCCGCCGGAGTTTGCAAAGAAAGCCTCGCCAAACAGAAAAGATGCGCCCAAGCGTTCCGATGCGTCGAGCAGGGCTCGCGCGCGCAGCTCCCGCGGCGTCGAGGTCCAAAGATAGAATCCACCCGCCGGCCGGCTCACCTTCAAACCCGCCGGCCAATGCTGCGCGATTGCTTCATCCGCGATCGTTCGCCGCGCGAGCAGCTCGCCGCGCAGCTGACCAACGTGCTCGTCGTAGCCGCGCTCGAGGTAATCCGCGATCGCCGCTTGCACGTAGAGGCTCGTCGCCATGTCGTACGCCTGCTTGCGTAATAATAACCGCTCGAGAATCGTCCGAGGCGCCGCCAGCCATCCGACGCGCAAGCTCGGTGCGATGGTTTTTGAAAACGTCGAAATGTACACGACGTGGTCCGGCGCCAGCGCGACGAGCGGGGGTCCGCCGGTCGCGAGCGGACCGTACGGGTCGTCTTCGACGATCGGTACGCCCGCGCGGCGCGCGATCGTCGCTAATCGTTCCCGGCGGTCGGCGTTCATCGTCACGTTCGTTGGATTATGCAGCGAGGGCATCGTGTAAATGAAGCGCGGGCGGCGCGTGCGCAACACCGCCTCGACATGGTCGACGCGCATGCCGTCGTCGTCGATCGGTACCGAGATCGCGCGCAATCCGTTGATCTGAAAGACCTGCAGCGCGCCGGGATACGACGGCGATTCAACGATAATTTCGTCGCCCGGCTCAGCCAAACTCTGAGCGACGATGGCGATTCCCTGCGTCGATCCGGTAAGCACGATGATACTGCTCGGAGCGATCGCGTTTGCGCCGCGAGCGTTCATACGCGCGGCAATCGCCGCGCGCAGCGGCTCGTATCCTTCGGAGTCGCCGTACGAAAGCACGAAGCGCGGATCGCGGGCGACGCGGCCGAACGATTTTGCGAGCTCGCTCAAGGGCGACGGCTCGTCGGGTGCGACCCCTTGAACGAAGGATATGCGCCCGGGCTCGTGTTTGGCCGCTAGCTCACCGAGCACGTTTGGAAACTCGCCGACACGCCACGGCGGCAACGTCACCCACCAGGGAACGCCCGCGGCACGCTCCGGCTGCCCCCCGCGCAACTGCGGCACAACGCGCGATCCCGACCCAACCCGCTGCTCGATGAGGCCGTCGTTGACGAGCTCACGATATGCGTGCACGATCGTGCTGCGGTTCACCGCGAGCCGCTGGGCCAGCGTTCGCTCCGGCGGCAAGCGCGTCGACTCCGGAAGCGTCCCGGCCAGAATCGCTTCGCGTAGATGCTCGTAAATTTGCCGGTAGAGCGGGACGATCGATTCCCGGTCGAGCTGCGGCAGGAGGCCCGCCCATCCAATTCTGGTCACTGGATGATGCCATTTCGCGCGCAGCCTGGGGAACGCTCTTGCCTGGTGCGAAAGCTGGAATTATGAGCACTTCGGCAATACATCAGGTTGACGCCGCCGTCATCGGCGCCGGCCCCGGCGGCTACCACGTCGCGATCCGGCTTGGACAGCTCGGCAAGAAAGTGATCTGTGTGGATCGCGACGAGGTCGGAGGCGTCTGCCTCAACTGGGGCTGCATCCCAACCAAAGCGCTGTTGCACGTTGCTGAGGTAATCCGGCACATCGAACGCGCCGGCGCCCTTGGATTGAAGGTGCCGAAGGCCGAAGTCGAGCGCGAATCCGTCGCGAAGTTCAAAACCGACGTCGTGAACGCGAACGTCAACGGCGTCAAAACCCTCTTTAAGGCCAACGGCGTCGAGTTTGCACGAGGCGAAGCATCGTTTTCATCGCCGAACGAAATCGAGCTCAAGACCGAAACGGAAAGCCGGCGAATTGCCGCGACCAATATCGTCATCGCAACGGGCTCGGCACCGGTTGACGTCAAGGCATGGCCCCGTGATGGTGAGACGATCATCAACTCCGACGACGCCGTCAACCTAACGCGCATTCCCAAGCGTCTGCTCGTCATCGGCGGCGGCGTGATCGGCCTGGAGTTCGCCACCGTCTACAAGCGGTTGGACGCCGACGTTCTCGTCGTCGAGATGTTGCCGCAAATTCTAACCGGGACGGACCTGGAGATCGGCAAGACGCTCGGACGCATTCTGAAGAAACAGGGCATCGAGATCATGCTGGGCACGAAGGTCGGCGCGATCGAAAAGCAGGGGAAGACCGTTCGCGCGACCATCAACGGCGAAGGGACCGGCGGAAAGGACGAGTCGCGCGAGTTCGACATGGTGCTGGTCGCCGTTGGACGCCGCCCCGTCACCGATCACTTGAACCTCAAGTCAGCCGGCGTCGACGTGGACGAGCGCGGTTTCGTCGCCGTCGACGCACAACAGCGGACGAAAGTGCCAAACATCTTTGCGATCGGCGACGTCACCGGAC
>JAFAHB010000216.1 GCA_019237435.1 Vulcanimicrobiota bacterium | reverse complement strand
CGTTTTACCATGTGGACGGCGCAATCTCCGGACCCCTCGGCACCCGGCTACGTTGGTATGCCGGCGTCGAAGATCGACAGCAGCGAACGTTTGTCGACGTCGGGCTTCGGTTCTTCGGCCGATAAGCGCTCGAGGTTTCCTAGTTCGATGCTACTCCTCGTCGCGACGGCCGTGCGGCCGGCGCCGGCGGCGCGTCGGCGGCGCACCCGGCGCGGCGGCATTCGGTGCTCCGTCGCGCGGCTCGCGCGCCGTACGCGCAACTCTCGCGCCATAATCGCCGTTTGCCGAGACGCCTCCCAGCAGCGCTTTGCGCGAGAGATTGATGCGCCCTTGACCGTCGATCTCGACGACCTTCACCATGATCTCGTCGCCCGTTTTGACGACGTCTTCGACTTTTTCGACGCGCGTCGGCGCCAGTTGGCTGATGTGCACCAAGCCTTCCTTGCCCGGCAAGATTTGCACGAAGGCTCCGATGTTGATGATCCGCGTTACGGTGCCCAGGTAGGTCTCGCCGACCACGACGTCGCGCGTTAGGTTTTCGACGATCTGTTTCGCCTTCTCACCTGACGCACCGTCCAGAGCGGTAATGAAGACGCTGCCGTCGTCCTCGATGTCGATCTTCTCGACGCCGGTGTCGGCGATGATCTTGTTGATGACCTTTCCGCTCGGTCCGATTACGTCTTTGATCTTTGCGGGATCGATCTTGACGACGATCATCCGTGGGGCGTACTCGGAGAGCTCTTCGCGCGGGCGCGCGATCGTCTCCGCGAGCTTGTCGATGATCGCATGGCGTGATTTTCGCGCCTGCTCCATCGCCTCGCGCATGATTGGTATCGTAATGCCCTGGACCTTGATGTCCATCTGAATCGCGGTGATGCCTTTCTTGGTTCCCGCGACTTTGAAGTCCATCTCGCCCAGCGCGTCCTCTAGGCCTTGAATGTCGGTGAGCACCGCGTACTTGCTGCCTTTGAGGATCAAGCCCATCGCGACGCCGGCAACGTGCTCGCGAATCGGCACGCCGGCGTCCATGAGCGCAAGCGTCGATCCGCACACCGAGGCCATGGACGACGATCCGTTCGATTCCAGCACTTCGCTGATGAGACGGAGCGTGTACGGAAACTCGTCCTTGGGCGGCAAAACCGGCATGAGCGCGCGCTCCGCGAGATAACCGTGCCCGATCTCGCGCCGACCCGGTCCGCGCATCGGGCGCGTCTCTCCGACTGAATACGGCGGAAAATTATAAAAGTGCATGTAGCGCTTGTCCTCGAGGTCGACGATTCCATCGAGCCGCTGCGCGTCGCTGGTCGAACCGAGGGTGGCCGCGGTAAAGACCTGCGTTTGGCCGCGCGTGAAGACGCCCGAGCCGTGAACGCGGGGGACGTAATGCACTTTGCACCAGATGGGACGCACTTCGTCGGGTTTTCGACCGTCGGGACGAGTCTTTTCGTCGACGACCATCGTGCGCAGTTCGTCTTCCTCCATCGCCTTGACGATCTTGTGGAACTCCTTGGCGGTCGCGGAGTCCTGGAGCAACGCGCGGACGTTCTCGTCCTTCTTGCCGCAGCGCGCAACGGCTTCGTCGATAGTCAGCTCGCCAAATGCGATTTCGCGCTTCTGCTTGTCGACGATGCGCATCGCTTTGGCGACGTCTTTGCTAAAGCTCTTGCGAACCCAGCGCTCGAGGTCGGCGTCGACCTTCACCACCGGATACTCGCGCTTCGGCTTTGCGGCCTTGCGCGCGAGCTCGTCGATCGCTTTGATGATCCTGCGGATCTCGCCATGGGCGAACTCGACGGCTCCGAGAAAATCTTCCTCAGCGATCTCGTTGCCGCCGCCCTCGACCATCATGACCGCCTCGGCCGTTCCGGCGATGACGATGTCCATGCCGCCGGCTTCGTACTCCGGCAGCTTGGGATTGCAGACGTACTCGCCGCGCTCGTCGCGGCCCACCCGCACGGCGGCGACCGTTTTGTCGAACGGAATGTCGCTCAATGCGAGCGCTGCGCCGGCAGCGCACACGCCGAGTGAGTCGGCGTCGAGGTCGGGATCGATTGACAGGACCGTCGCGACGATCTGCACGTCGTTGCGGAAACCGTCGGGGAAGAGCGGGCGAATCGGCCGATCGATTTGACGCGCGCTGAGCACCGCGTGCTCCGGCGGACGCCCTTCGCGCTTGATGTAACCGCCGGGGATCTTTCCCGCAGCGTACATCTTCTCTTCGAAATCGCAGGTCAGGGGAAAGAAATCAATGCCTTCGCGCGGTTTGTCGGAGGCAGTTACGGCGCAGAGCACGACGTTTTGGTCGCCATAACGAACTAATGCGGAGCCGTTTGCTTGCTTCGCGAGTTCGCCGGTCTCGATGGTCATCGTGCGCCCGCCGACCGTTAAACTTACGGATTCGGGCACAATATCTCCTAAATTCGAACTATCTTATTCTTTTGATTGACGGCTCTGCATTCGTCAAGGCCGACCAGCGACCTGCGCCAGGGGTTTTCTCCGAGGCCTGCCAAACGGCGCTTTATGCACAGCCTTACCGCTAAGGCCTTGGTCGAACTCAAGCTCAAGGCCAACGACGTGCGTCAGGGCATCATTCGTTCGCTTCTTGCGGCGGGCTCCGGACATTCGGCGGGCCCGCTCGATATGTCCGACATATTCAGCGCGCTTTACGGCCATTTGATGCGGCACGACCCGCACAATCCCGAGTGGCCCGATCGCGATCGCCTACTTTTGTCGTGCGGGCACATCGCTCCGGTGCGCTACTCGGCGATGGCAAATTTCGGGTACTTTCCCGTCGACGAACTGTTGACGCTGCGCAAGTTCGGTACGCGCCTGCAAGGACATCCGGAGCGCGTGCGGCTGCCGTCGGTCGAAACGACCTCGGGCCCTTTGGGCGAGGGCCTCGCGCAAGGTGTTGGGATGGCATACGGCGCGAAGCTTGACGGCAAAGATTTTCGTGTTTGGGTCGTGACCTCGGATGCGGAGCACCAATGCGGTTTGCATTGGGAAGCAGCGCTCACCGGGGCGAAGTTTGGTTTGGATAATCTCACCGCTATCGTCGATCGCAACTTCATCCAGATTGACGGCAGCACCGAAGACGTGATGCCGCTCGAGCCTCTGGCCGGAAAGTACCGCGCCTTCAACTGGGAAGTTTTCGAGTGCGACGGCAACGACATCGCCGCGTTCGTCGAAACCGCGCAGCGCGCGGTTGCCACGGTCGGTAAGCCTCAGGTTATCATCGCCGGCACGGTGCCCGGCAAAGGCGTGTCGTTTATGGAAGGCGACTACACGTGGCACGGTAAGCCGCCGAACGCGCAGCAGGCCGAACAGGCGCTGCGCGAGCTTGCGGCCGAACGCGAAAGGATCGACGCGAATGTCTAGTGTCCAAAACACTAGCGGCACGCGCGTTTTTGACGAGGCCGCCGCCGTGATGCATTTGGTCGACTATCGCAACGCCGAGCTCAAGCAGGTTCCGACGCGTAACGGCTTCGGTGAAGGGCTGATCGAGGCCGGCAGCCGCGATCGCAACGTCTTGGGCATCTGCGCCGACCTTTCCGAGTCGACGCGATTCGAGGGCTTCAAGAAGGCCCACCCGCAACAGTACATCGAGATCGGCGTCTCGGAGCAGATGCTGGTTGCAATGGCGGGCGGTCTCGCCGCAGTCGGAAAAATTCCGTGGATCGCGAGCTATGCGATGTTCAATCCGGGCCGCTCGTGGGAGCAAGTGCGGACGATCATGGCGCTCAACGAAACGAACGTCAAGATCGCGGGCGCGCATGCCGGCGTTTCGGTCGGCCCCGACGGCGCCA
>JAFAHB010000145.1 GCA_019237435.1 Vulcanimicrobiota bacterium | reverse complement strand
GTGCGCCGGGATGACGTACGTGCGCAGCACACGATTTACGTCGGCAACGGTTACCCGCCGGTACGCCGCGATGATATCGTCCGGAGACGAGAGGCCTTGCACCGCAACCGCTTGGCTCCACTGAAAGCCTAAATCCAAGATCGAGTTTGCCTTGAACTCCGCTTGGGCGATAGCACGTCGCTTTTCTGCGTCCACCAGCGCCGCAGGCACGCCCTGCTCGCGATAGCCGTTAATAGCGCTGCGAAGCATGGTGAGCGCGTCGCCGGCGCTCGTGGAAGCCGGCACGATGATCGTCGCCGCAGCCGAGCCCGCGAGCGGGTGCGTGTCGAAATCTTCAAAGTTCGCCTGGAACGCCTTGCCCTCTGCGACCAGCGCATACAGATTGGAGCGCTGACTCGACAACGCGGCCTCGAGGATCTGTCCGGCCGCATAGTCCGGGCTGCGATAACCCGGGAAGCGATAAGCGAGGCTCACCGCGGTATACGGTTGATCGCTCGCGACTCGCATCGTACGCGCGCGCAACGGCGCGAGATGCACGGGCCGGCGCGCCGGCAGCGTGGCGGAGGGGATCGAACCAAAGTACTTTTCGACCAGCTTGACCGTCGGCGGTCCGTCAACGTCGCCGACGATCACGTAGATCGCATTGTTCGGATGATACCAAGCATTGTAGATCGCATGCAGTTGCGGAGCATTGATCTGCGTATCGAAGGATCGTAGTGTGCCGAGCCCGTCGTTGCCGTAAGGCGTTCCGGCGAACATCGCGAGATCGGTTACTATATCCAAATGGGAGACCGGGTCGCTGTAATCTTGAGTTACTTCGTTCTTGATCGCGCCGCGCTCGACGTTCCAATCCGCTTGCGCCAGCGTAAGGCCACGCGCTCTCGACGCTTCCATGCGCACCAATAGATCGAGGTATTGCGAAGGCGCCATGAAGAAGTACTGCGTCACCTCGGATTGAGTGTCGGCGTCCCACCAGCCGCCGAGCAGCTCGGCCATGTCGGCGATCTGCGATTGCGAAAGCGTAGCGCTCCCTCGAAACATCATGTGTTCGAGCGCGTGAGCCTGGCCGGCAAAGTCCTGTTCGTTCGCTCCGACTCGATAGTTCAAGATCGCAAGCGCGACGGGCGCCAGCGGGTCGTGGACCACGATGACTCGCAAACCGTTGGGCAGCGTAGCCCGCGTTACCGCAAGCGCCTGCGATATTGCCGGCGCCGAACTGATTGCAGCGATCCAAAAAAAGGCCGAAAAAACGAGCGCAAGGCGCCGAAACAGCATCGGTCTCGTCTTCAAGCGGCCGAGCCGTTGTCCCCCTAGCGCGCGTCCCACGATTCGGCGCTCACCGGAAGCCAAAGCATGTTGAGCTCGTATCCCGTCACGCGATTGCTCAGGCCCAGCAGCCGGTCCTCATAATAGAGCGGAATCACCGGCACGTCGGCGTGGACGAGCACTTGCATCGCGTCGAAATCCTCGTCGCGCCGCTTTTCGCTCGGCGTGGCGGCCTGATCGTCGAAAAGCGCCTCAAACCGCTTCGAGCAATAGAATGAGTGATTCTCGTCGCCTTTGACCGCCTGCACGCAGCGAAGGTTCAGCGATTCCTCGGGATCGCTGCCGCCGACCCACGTCTCGCCGGCGATCGTCGCCTTTCCGTTTCGCAAGAGACCATCGGGACTGAACCAGACTCGAGTCGGATTGGCTCTCATGGTGAACTGAATGCCGATCCGTGCGAGCTGCTCCTGCACGAGGGTGGCGATTCGGACGTTGATCGGATCCTCGGCGTTGACCCCGATGAGGCCGCTGAGCGCAGCACCGTCCTTGGCGCGAACGCCGTGGCGCACTCGCCATCCTGCTGCGTCCAGCATCGCGCCGGCTGCGCCGGGATCGTGCAGGTATGGCGGAATCGCGACGCCCTTCCACCGCACGATCGGCGGCGGAAGAAACGACGTGGCGGCGGGAAACTGGTTTCTCCATGCGCTGGCCAGCGCGTTGTAATCGAGCGCGCTTGCGATGGCTCTGCGCACGCGAACGTCGCGCGTCGGTTCTGCCTGCGTGTTCAGATAAAGCAATCGCGTCGCATTTTCCGGGATCCTCAGCACGCGAATTCCCGTCATGCGTTGCGCCTGTCCCACGTTCTCGGGCGTCAGCGTGCCGACGTCCACGGCACCGGATTGCAGCGCCACGAAGTTCGAGTTGAGGTTCGGCACGATCCGCAG
>JAFAHB010000062.1 GCA_019237435.1 Vulcanimicrobiota bacterium | reverse complement strand
AGCAAACTCTCCCCGGAGCTTCGCGGTGAACGACTCGACCTCGGCGACTTTGCCCGCTTGGCCGACGCGCTGGCCGAAGAATAGTTTCACGGGCGTCTGGACGTGGCTGCTTGCCGGGTTCATCGCCGCACTCTTCGTTTTCGCTTTCATCGCCGGGCTAAAAACCACGCGCGTGCCGGCCGTGACGGCGCCGGAATTCGACCTTTTGATCGCGCTGCAGTTTCTACTCGAAGGGTTTCTGCTCGCGATCGTTCTGCTCGCGTTGCCCAAGCTTTCGCATCTTAGCCTGAGCGAGCTTGGCTTTCGCGTGCCGAACGCCGGCGCCGTCGGCATTGCGTTGCTGGGCGCGGTCGTCATGGCCGTCGTCGCCAACGGCGGCGCCTCGCTGATCGATTACCTCGCGCACAGCGAGCATCAACAGGATATCGTGCAAATATTCAAAGAGCTGCGCGACCCGGCGACGATCGCGATCTTTGCCGGTTTTGCAGTCGTGTTCGCGCCGTTTGCCGAGGAGACGTTTTTTCGCGTCTTCTTTTTCAATCTCGGCATGCGGTATGGTGGGTTTTGGGCGGGCGCGATTTTAAGCGGGGTTCTCTTCGGCATTGCGCACGGCGATCTGTACGCGGCGCTTCCGCTGGCATTGGGCGGAATCGTTCTCTGCGCGGTCTACTACCGCACTGCAAACGCGTTCGCGCCGATGATCTCGCACGCGCTCTTCAACGGACTCTCGCTCGCCGCGCTGCTGATCGCACCGAAGATCACGTGATCAGTTGCGCGACGGCCTCGCGCACGTCGCCCGCCCCAATTGAAAGCGTATCGAGATAGAGTAAGCGGTGACGCAGCGAAGGCGGCTTGGTCGTCGTCGCAACGCGCCGGTCGAAACCGCGATCCCGGACGTACCGCCCGACGATATGCACGGCGTTTGGATTCGGCTCGTCGTACCAGTCGGGATGGTGCGCGGTCCAGAGGCCGACCGTCGGAATTCCGGCGCGCGCGAGCGCGAAGTGCAGCGGCCCGGCCGGGATGCCGACGAAAAGCTCGACGCGTCGCGCGAACGCTTTGAAGAGCCGCGCAAACGGCTCGTCGAGATCGCCGAAGAGCGCTCGAAAGCCGGCCGTGTTCTCCCCGAGATCCTCGTCGTCCATTGAAATGAAGCGCCACCCACCGGGCTCACGTCGCATGCCCGCGACGAACGCGCGCGCTTCCGATCCGTCGCCCCAATTCTTGCGCGCTGCGGTAATGCCTCGTCGCGAAATTACGCCAATCCGGCTGCCGGTGGGTGCGAACCGCGCGAGAATCTCGTCGACGCGGCGCTGAAGATCGGACGGTGCGGCGAAGTCGATGGCGTTGTTCAGCGGCGCGGAGAGATCGAGCGTCGCCAGACGCTCTTTATCCACGAGCAGCCGCACGAGGTTGCGCGCTTTGGTGTGAAACGGATACGCCGTGCGGCCCTCCGTTTCCGGATAATCCGTCCACAGCAACGCGTCCGGCGCGAAGCGCCGCACCGCGACGCCGAGTGGATGCGGCAACTCGACGTCGAGCAGCCGCCCGTTGCACCTCCTCAACGTCAAGCCCAGATGAGGCGGCCCCAGCTCGCCTCCGTCGCTGGGCGCGCGCACGCCGCTGAAAAGAGGCTCGACGCGCGCGTTGGCCTCCATGGCGGCGACGTAATCGTCGCCGAAACGCGTTATCGCATAGGAGTTAGACGGGTCGAGTAACGGCGCGATCGCGCCGAAATGAATCCAGTCGCCGAAGCCGTGCGGCCAATAAATCAGCACGCGCGTGCCGTGCAATGCGGCAAACCGTCCTCGATCTTCGCGCATGGCGCGAACTTGCAGCGTCGTCGTCGGAATCAAGGGGCGACCGGGACGCCCCCGCAGAGATGTGCCGGCATTCGACCCGCGAGACTTTCAAAAAAGACGCGGACATTCGTATCGTATGCGGGGCATGCCACGAAGTGCGGGTCGGGATGCGAATCGAGCTCGACGCCGGGATTGGCAGCGGCCACCGCCCAAACGCCTTCCTCCCGACGCGGCAGCAGCGCGCGTTGCGGTGCGCTATCGCGTAGCGCCACCGCCCGTGCATACGCGTTCCAGTCGACGACGTAGGGCCAGCGACCCGGGCGCAGCACCGTATCGTTGAAGAGCACCATCACGAGCAGCGCACCGGGGATCGCGAAGCGCGCGAATGTCCAATAGCGGGCAAACCCGAATGCGGCCGCAATTGCGGTCGCCGCAAAGAGCGAGGCGACGTAGTGCGACCCCAGACGGCTTGGCTCGTAGTTCCACGGCCGCATGAAGACGATCTCCGCCGCCATCGGCAAGCCCAAAAGCAGCCACCGTCCGACCGCAAGCGGCGCGAACGCAAACGGCGCCAATAGCAGAAAGAACATCGAAGCCTTGCTAGTGGGATTGAAAATTTGCAGCGAATAGCCGGGATCGTTCGGATGCCCGGCGCGCGCGTGCTCGAAAAGCCAAAAGCCCAGCCCGTTCACCGCGGCAAGCGCGCAGAGCGCGAATCCAATGCGCCGGTCCCACCAGATCGTGCACGCCGCACCAAACCAGAGCACGAATAGAATCTGATCTTCCTTCAATCCCATCAACAGCTGCGCGAACACCAGCGTCCACCAAAACTTACGTTTTCGAGCTGCCAATGCAGCGCAAATCGCCAGCAGCGGCACGAAAACGTTCTCCGAAAAGTTGTCGTACGTCAGACCCTGCGCCGCGGGCGACAGCAGATAGGCAACGCCGAGAATGTTGGCGCCGCGCGCGCTCAAACCAAGTTCGCGCCCGAGCAGCACGAGCGGGACGGCGGCGCATGCCACGGCAAGCACCTGCACCACGACGAGCGTTTGCGCGCGAGGGAAAAGCGCGACGAACGGAACCAGCGCCGTCAGAACCCACGAATCGTGCACGGCGAAATGATGCTTCCACTCGCCGTAGTTCCACGAGGATCCGTGCCGCAGGTTCACGAGCGTCTGCAGATAGGTGCCTAAGTCGGCACCGTATCGCAGCGCGTAGAGCTTATTCAAATCCAGGGCTATATAAACGATCGCGAAAACTGCCGCTGCGACGAGCGTTGCGCGCAGCTCAGAGAACGCTGAGGCCCAGCGAACCAGAGGGCTGATGCGAAGACGCCCGTCGCTCGCGTCCAGCTCGCTCCTGCTCGTCCATTTTTTGGGGAGAACGAAGTTTTGAACCAGCCATCCATGGCTGGCCCCAAAAAACTGGACGCTTCTCATCAGCCCATCGGTTCGTCGCGCCGCTGCCGATTCTCTTGATAGACGCGCTCAACGATCGCTCGCAGTTTTTCGATAAATTGCGCGGGCGAAAAGCGCTCGGCGTGCGCGTGCAAACGTTGCGCGTCGAAGCGTGAGGCGTCGAACGATCGAATCGCCCCCGCCAGCGATTCCGGTGTTGCATCGTCGAAGAACGACCCGGTCTCGCCCTCGACCATCGTTTCGAGCGCGCCGCCGGCGCGATAGGCGATCGTCGCGCGGCCGGCTGCGGCCGCTTCGAGCGGAACGAGCCCGAAGTCTTCTTCTCCGGGCACGATCGCCGCGCGCGCGTCGCCCAGGAGCTCATTCAGTCGAGTGTCGGGTACGTAGCCGAGAATTGTCGTCGTCGTTCCGTGCGCAAGCTTACGCAGCGAACGCTCCGCCGGACCGGTTCCGGTTACGAGCAGCGGCACGTTAGCGAGCGACGCCGCCTCGATTGCAAGTTCGATCCGCTTATATGGGAGCAGGCGCGAAGCGACGATGAAGTGATCGCCGTTGCCCCGACCGACCGTGAAGCGGTCGAGATCTACCGGGCAATGCAGCACGTCGGAGTCGCGGCCGTAGTATTGCCGAATCCGTTTTGCAACGTTGTCGGAATTGGCGACAAAGCGCGTCGGCAGCATCGCCGCCTTGCGGTCCCAGGCGATCAGGCGTCCGGTAAACGGCCGCGCGAATCGCGGGACGTACTCGGCGCGCGCGAACGCGAAGCGGCTCACCGTATTGATGTAACAGACGTGAATCGCACCCGGCGGGACGCGCACGCCCTTCGCCCATGAGGTTGTCGAGCTGACGATCGTATCGAAGCGGCCAAAATCGAACGACTCAAAGGCGCGCGGATAGAGCGGAGCGAGCGCGCGAAAATAACGATTGACCATCGGGACGCGGCCGAGATAGGACTGGCGCACGCGGCCCGGCGGAAAGAGATCGCCGGCGACGCCGGCGTCGTAGATGGCCGTATAGATGGGCGCTTCCGGCCAGGCGCCGGCGATGTGCGCGAAGACACGCTCGGCCCCGCCGCGCTGGTTGAGATAGTCGTGAACGAGCGCTACGTTCACGAAACGAGGGTCAGTCTTGCAAGTTTGTGCCGCGAGGCAATACCAAGGCGATCGTAGGATTGCCGAGATATCTGCGCGCGACGCGTTGCACGTCGGCCGGCGTGGTAGCGGCAATCGCCGCCACGGCGCGGTTGATGAAATCGGGCGACGCGTTCTCGCGCGAGAAGACTGCGGCAAGCCAAGCGCGCGTCTCGAGCGTCGTCGCGTCGTTTGCAAAATCGCCGGCGGCCTCGGCTTTGAACTCTTCAATGGAGCCTTGTAACCGCGTTGCGGCGAGCACGTTGACCACGGAAAGCGCCGTCGCGAAAGCGCGGCTCGGGTTGCCGTTCAATCCGCCGTTGACGTAGAGCACTAACGTCGCCGGTACGCGGTCGTAGGCATAGAGAGCGCCAACGGAACGCGATGCGAACGTTGGTGAAACCACGCCTGGGACTTGCGCGATATCGGAGAGCGTTCGGCGAACGAACGCCGCCAAAACGAGCATCGGGCCGAAATCCTCGCTATCCACTTTCGGCGCGGGGTATTGCGCGATGAGCCACGGCGAAGCAATGTCGCGGTGCGCAACGATCTCATGGGTGGCGCCCGAGAGCGCCGGCACGCGAACCGTAACGGGTGACGTACTTCCTTCGGGCAGCGCCGTCGTGAGCGACTGCAGCGCGCCGGGTCCCAGAGCGTCGAGCCGACCCGCCGCACTCACCAGCACGCCGCCGCGGCGATAATACGAGCGATAGAACGAGCGTACGTCGTTTGCGAAGAACTGCGCGAGCGACGCCGGCGTACCGAGCTCGGGAAGACCGGCGTTGGCTTGCGCCGACGAGGCTGCATTGAGCATGTCGAGCCCAACCTGCAGCGCGACCTGCTGATTCTGCGCGATTTGACGAACGATCGCGGCGCGTGCTTCCCTCACCGTCGCCGGCGAGAAGTCGGGCGCGCCAAGAGCGCTGCGGAAGAGCTCGAGCACCGCCGGCCCGTCGGCCGCGA
>JAFAHB010000010.1 GCA_019237435.1 Vulcanimicrobiota bacterium | reverse complement strand
ACCCCGGGATGCGCGCGCAGATACTCTTGCAGGCCGCGCCCGAGCATTCCCGTGCCCTTGCCGTGGATCAAACGCAGCGGCGAGTTTCCCGCGAGCAGCGCGTCGTCGATCCAGCGCTCGACGAGCGGCTCGGCCTCCGCGTAACGTTTCCCGCGCACGTCGAGCTCGTGGGTGGAACGCCGCGCCGCATCCATGCGCGCTTGCGCGGTTAGCGCCGCCCGTTGCGGTTTCGTTGTAACGGCATGCTCGCGCCGAACGTCGCTTCTCTCCACCATCATCTTCATTGAACCGACCGAAACGAGCAACCTTTCGTCCCAATCTTCGACCACGACGCCGTCCTGGTTCAACGAAAGGATCCGTACCCGATCGCCCGGCGCGAACGAGCCCGTTTCGGCCTGTGCGGGCTCCTCCGGCCGGATACCGAGATCGCGCCGCATCGCTTCGATCGTTTCGCTAAGCAAACGCGTCTGCGATCGCGTCACTTTCCGCCCGTGCAGCTCACGCGTGAAATCGCGAAGGCTCTGCTGCAATCGCTCTTCGGCCCTCGTGCCGAAACGATGCCTTTCCGCATCGAGATCGTTGCGAGCCCGTTGCAGTTGCTCGCGTTGCAGTAAGGCCTCGCGCCGCTGTGCTTCGAGCAACGCGCGTTCTTCGCGCAACTCGTTGCTGCGCAAGGCGAGCTCCGTCAGGGCCCCCTCGTAGTCGCGTTCTTGCCCTTCCAGCAAAGCTTGCGCTCGTTCGACGATCGCGGGATCGATACCCAATCGCGTCGCGAGAGGAAACGCCAGCGATTGCCCCGGCGTTCCCACGTCGAGTTCGAACGTCGGAGAGAAGCTCTTGGGGTCGAACCGGACGCTGGCGTTGGCGACGCCCGGCGTTGCATGCGCGAAGAGCTTGAGCTCGACCGAATGCGTGGAAACGATCGCGCGCGCTCCGCATGCGAGCAGACGCTCCAAGATTGCGACGGCGAGCGCTGCACCGGCGCTGGGTTCGGTCCCGCCGCCAATCTCGTCGACAATGACCAGCGTCCGCTCGTCGGCATCTTCGAGCATTTGCCGCATTCGCTCCAAGTGCGCGGAGAAGGTCGACGCGTTGGCAACCACGGACTGCTCGTCGCCGATGTCTGCCATAACGCGCTCGAAGCGGCCGACCCGAACGATCTTCGCCGGCGGTTGCATTCCGCAATATGTCATGGCGACAAAGAGCCCGGCCATCTTGAGCGCGACCGTTTTGCCTCCCATGTTGGGACCGCTGATTACGAGCAGTCGCGTGGCGTCGTCGACGGCCAAACTTTGAGCGACGGCCCGCTCGCCCAGCAACGGATGACGTCCGCCTTCGATGGCAAGCATCGAGTCCTCGACGAGGTCGGGAACGACGCCTCCGCTGCGAACCGCGAGCTCGGCCTTCGCGGCGATGAGATCGAGCTGCGCGAGCATTTCGACGTTCGCGTCGACCTCGGCTGCTCGCAGGCCAACCTCGCGCGAGAACGTTTCGAGAATCCGCTGTACTTCGCGCTCTTCCTCGATCTGCAGCGTGCGGACGCGATTGTTCGTCTCGAGCGCCGCCAGCGGTTCGACGAAAAGCGTTTGGCCGCTGGAGCTCGTGTCGTGAACGATGCTCGGAAGCGTTCCGGCGAACTCTGCTTTGATTGGAATGACGAAGCGGCCGTTCCTAATCGTGACGATCCGTTCTTGCACGGCTTTCGCATACTTGGCTGAGGCGAGCATCGAGCCAAGACGATCGCGCGCGTCGGCCTGTGCTTGGGAGAGACTACGCCTGATGCGTCCGAGCGCAGGCGATGCTCGGTCCAGCACCACGCCGCGTTCGTCGATTGCGTCGACGAGCGAACGCACGAGCTCGCGCATCGGCGTGTACGTTGCCGCCACGTCGGCGAGCTCGGCATGCTCGCAGACCGCGCGATGCGCCGCGGCCGCGGCCGACAGCGCGTCGCCGACGGCTCGAAGATCGCTCGCCGCGAGCGTTCTTCCGACTTGCGCCGCCTCCGTGAGCGCAGCCGTTTCGATGGCCGGCATGACGCGAAAGTCGGCGCCGGCGATCAGCGAGCGAATCGCTTCGGTGCGGCGCTGTCCGCGCCGAACCGCATCGAGCTCGCATAGCGGAGTGAGTCCGGTTGCGTAAGCCCGTCCCCGCTGCGTTCGCGTTAATTCCACGACGCGCTGACGCACGGCGCCAAAATCGAGCGCCTCGAGCGTTCGCGAGTCGGCTAAACTCAAGCCAGCTTGCTGCGCACCATTTCGTTCACGAGCGCGGGATCGGCCTTGCCGCGCGAAGCCTTCATGACTTGACCGACGAGGAACCCCATCACGTTGGTCTTTCCCGCTTTGTAATCCGCGACGACCTTTTCGTTTGCCGCGAGCACGCCGTCAACGAACCGCTCGACGGCCGCCGGATCGCTCGTTTGGCCGAGACCCTCGCGCTCGACGATTGCGGCCGGCGACCCGGCGCCGCCCCACATGCGCGCGAGCAGCTCCTTGGCGATTCTCGAGTTGATGCGCTTGCTCTCGATCAGGCCGATTAGCTCGGCCAACTCCGCGGGCGCGACGCGCGAGTCGGCCACCGCAACGCCCGTCTCGTTGGCAAGCCGCGAGAGTTCTCCCAACACGAAATTGCTCGATTGCTGCGGATTGCCGCTGCTCTCCACGACGCGGTCGAAGAAGGTCGCCAGGGAGAGGTTGTCGAGCAGCTGCGTCGCCTGCTTTACCGCAAGACCGTAACTCGTGGTGTACCGCTCGAAACGCTGCCACGGCAACTCCGGTAGGGCAGCGCTCCGGCGGACGAGGTCGTCGCGCGCGACTTCGAGCGGCACGAGATCGGGATCGGGGAAATAACGATAGTCGTGCGCCTCTTCTTTGCTGCGCATCGAATGCGTGACGCCGTTGATCTCGTCCCAGCCGCGTGTTTCCTGCACGATTCGCCCACCCGCGCCGACGATTTCGATTTGCCGGGCGATCTCGCTTTCGATCGCGCGTTCGACCGAGCGGAACGAGTTCATGTTCTTGATCTCCGTCTTCGTGCCGAGCTCGACCGAGCCGGCGGGACGAATCGAGACGTTGGCGTCACACCGCAGCGAGCCTTCTTCCATCTTCACGTCGCTGACGCCGAGCGCAAGCAACGTACGCCGCAGCGATTCGAGATAGGCAATGGCGTCTTGTGCGTCGTGCAGCTCCGGCTCGGAGACGCACTCCATCAGCGGAACGCCGGCGCGATTGAAATCCACCAGCGAATAGGAGCTGCCCGCGATGCGTCCGTCATCGGAGCCGGCGTGCGTTGATTTTCCCGTATCTTCCTCAAGATGGATCCGTGTCAACGGGCACTCCTTCATCGTGCCGTCCTCGAGCCAATAGCGCACGCGGCCGCCGCGCGCGAG
>JAFAHB010000242.1 GCA_019237435.1 Vulcanimicrobiota bacterium | reverse complement strand
CGCGCTCGGCGTCACGTATCGGTCGCCCGACCTCTCGCCGTTTCAGCTCAACGCCGCGTTCAACTACAAGAGTGCGCATGGCTGGCGGATCAATCCGGTGATCTACGCCAACGCAGGTTATCCTTACGGCGCCGGCTACTTCACGGCGGTCTATTGCAACGGCATTCCGGTGATCGTTGCCAACACGAGCCTGTCGATGATTTACTCCGACACGCCGGGCTACATCGATCCCCTCGATCCCGGTACGTGTACGAAGCCGAACATCGCGGCGACGCGCGGCATCGCCGAACGTGGCTTGCCGGGCGGATTTCTGACCACGCCGCGCGTGGACGCCAACCTCACCGTCGAGTACCGTCCGCCGATACGCGGCATTGGCGGACAATCGGTGTTCGGATTGCAGGTGGTCAACCTGTTCAACGAGCTCTATAACGTTCCGGTTTACAACGGATGCTACGGCGCTCCGGTAACCAGCGGCTTGGCTAGCGGCAACGCGCCCTGCACCTACTCGTCGGCGCCCTATGCGCCGCCCGACGTTTCGGCGCATTCCAACGCGCCGTATCTCACGTATCCCAACGAGCCGCCAATTTCGTTTCGCTTCTACTATCAGGTGACGATTTAAATGCTCGATTTTATAAGCTCGGCTCTGCGCCGAAATCTGCGCTGCGTGCCCCCACGCCTACTACGCAGCGTGGGACCCCTTTACGCCTTAGCAATCGCTGCGGTCTTAGCCGCGTGCGGGAACGGCGGGGCGTCGGAGCCGCCGGTCACGTCGTTCGATCCCGCGGCGACTAGTAAACTGCAGTTCGCGATTGGCGTCGCGACGATTGCCTTCAACGGCGGAGCAAGCGTCGCGTACGGTCTCAATGAGGTCGAAACGCTTCGTCAAAAAGACGGCCTGTCGGGCACGGAGTACAATATCCCAATGATCATCGGCCCATCGAGCTTCAGCGTGCTCATTTCGACCGAGACCGGCAACGAAGTGCAGTATGCGGGTTCCGATCTAGGCACGAATCACATCACGTGGGGAACGCTCAACCAGTCGCAATGGATCGGACCACCGCGCGGCCCCAAGCAATCGACGACCGGCGCGTTTGGCTACGGACTATGTCCCTGCAATTCCGACTCGGGGCCTGGAAACGGATTCACGCCGCTCTTTCAAGCGTATTACCTGCCGATTTACGGAAGTACCGAAGCGCGTTGGTACGGCGGGCCACCGGCCTTCCCCGCTGAAGGACCCTCGCTAACCGCACTGGGTTGGGAGGGTTATTCGCTGGGGTTTACCGACTTTGCGGTTGCACCGGTTCTGGGCAAATATAGCTTCTACGCGGCCGTTCCGCCGTCGTACGATACGCCGCAGAATCCGACCCCGAGTCCCGGTCCCAACGGCACGCCAACGCCGCCGCCGGGAATTCTGGCCGCGGGCGCGCAGCTCACCAAGCTCTCGGGGCTGCCCAAATTTTCCACACCCGGGTTCAAGCCGGATCGCAAAGGCGGCGGCACGATTAACGTTGACGTGCCCACCGGCGCGAGCGAGGCGATGGTAGTGGTGCGCGCGGTGGGCGGCAGCGGCATCGGCTTGTGCGTGCAGTCGCACGAGAGCGACACGTTCTATACCGTCGTGACGCACAAGTCCGGCGCGCAAGGGCTATTCTTGGCCGACGATTTGGGGCCGCTGACGCAATCGGGGAAGAAGACGCGCACGATCTGCCCCAAAGGCAGCTATCAGATCTACGCGGCCGGCGTTGATTACCCGGCGTACGAAGCCTCCTATCCCAATAATCTCTCGCAGTTCCCCTCCATCACCGGCCCTAACGGACAGGCCGACGTCACAACCTCGGATCTGCTCAGCGGCAGCTATCCGTGAACCATGCGCTGCTAAAGTAAAGCAAGCGGGCCAAAGCCCGCCTAAAGCGCGGCCGCCAAACTGCCAAAAGCTGCATCCCTTCTTGGGCCCGGACGTTATAATGGAGGTAATCGGGGGCCTCGAAAGCGGCCCCCTTACCCGTCCCTAAGTGGAGCGTCATGCGAATCAAGTACGAGGTGTCGGCGGGCGGCCTGCTGCTGCGTCGCCGGGGTTCGAGCTACGATGCCCTATTGATTGGGCGCGGTGCGCCGCCACGTATTTGGACGCTTCCAAAGGGACACGTCGAAGCGCGGGAATCCACGGAACAGGCGGCTCTGCGCGAAGTGCACGAAGAGACCGGCTGTTGGGGTGAGATCGTCAGCCGCCTCAGTGAGATATCGTACTGGTTCTACGTCGGCAAGAACAAACACAAAAAGTCTGTAACGTTTTTTCTCATGCGCTATCTTTCCGGCGATCCAGCCGGCCACGATCACGAGGTCGACGACGCGCGCTGGTTCGATCTCGTAACGGCGCGTAAAACGCTCAAGTATGTCAACGAGAAGCGATTAGTCGATCTAGCCGTCGAATTTCTCGCCGTGCATCCAGCCGCGTTCGGCGAACCGGAAGTCGTTGCTCGCGCGGCCGAGCCCGTATCCTGACGACCCAAACTTATCCCTTCCACGTACGTCTCGACGACTTTGATGGTCCGCTCGATCTCCTGCTAGGACTGATCAAAGAGCGGCAGCTCGACATCGCGACGGTTCCGCTCGCGAGCGTTGCCGAACAATACCTCGAGTACGTGCGCGCGATGCAAGCCGCTCAAGTGGAAGTCGCGGCCGAGTATCTCGTGATCGCCGCCACGCTGCTTTTCTTGAAATCGCGCGCGCTTCTGCCGCCGATTCCGCAAGAGTTCGTTGACGACGAGAGTGAGACGGCCGAGGAAGTCGAGGAGCGGTTACGCCGGCGGCTGATCGCGTATTCGAAATATCGCGAGCTTGGGGAACAGTTGCGCGAATATCAACGCGAAGCCGGCGCGTTTTTCTACCGCGAGCCCGGCGATCCCGCGGGCGAGATCGTTCAGCGGTACGAGATCGATCCGGAGAAACTCAAGCGCGCATTCATCGCAATGCTCGCGCAAGCGCGACCGGAGAAACGGTCGATCGCGCGGGAGCGCGTATCACTTATCGCGTCGATGGATTACATTATGGGTCGGGTCAAGGACCGAGGCGAGGCTTATTTCTCCGAGCTCTGCGCGGAGCTGGGGATGGGACGGGACGTCATCGTGATCACGTTTCTGGCGATATTGGAGCTCATACGGCGGCGCCGTCTGGCGTTTGAGCAGCCCGAAGCGTTCGACGACATTCGGCTGTTTGCGGCGCCGAAGGCGGCCGCATGAACGCTTTAGACGAGGCGGTTTTTCGCCTCCAGCGCCCGGTCGAAGCGCTCCTCTTCGTTGCCAGCGAAGCGCTTTCGATCCCGCAGCTTGCCAAGCTGCTGC
>JAFAHB010000276.1 GCA_019237435.1 Vulcanimicrobiota bacterium | reverse complement strand
TAACGAACGCGATCAACTTAGCCAAGCTTTGCTCGTAGTACGATAGGAATGCGGCCTTCGTCGGAAAGGTCGGCGCCGGGGTTGGCGATGGCAACGCGGCGTCGCGCGCGTTCTCCCAGGTTTCCAGCGCTCGGTCGCGCGCGAGCTCCAGCCGGCCGATCCCCGCGATTTCGCTCGCGTCGTAGGGCAGCAATAAGACGCGGCGGAGGTACCAATCGTACTGCTTGCGTCCGACGGAGAAACCACCGGCATGGAAGGTCGACATGCGCGCGTCGAGCCAATCGCGATAGGCGTGCAGCGCGCGTAAAGCGCCCGTCCGCGCCGCGGCAAGATCGCTTCGGGTCTGTGGCGACGTATCGCGCGCGACTTCGTCCAGCGTCGTCGTGTAGAGCGAGTCGCCGTCGCGAATGTCTTCTGAAGCGATTTGCGCGAACTCACGCACCGTATCGGTAAGATTTGCGCGCCCCTGCACGAGCACGCGAGGGCATGCGCGCAGTCGAGCGATAGCCGAGCGAACGCGACTTTCGTCGCTGGCGTATTGGCGTTTGACGATCGAGAAGATCCCGTTGCTGCACTCGCCTTCGTAGATGCTCGGATTGCGCTGCAATCCACGCAAGACGGTCCGGTCCCACCAATCGGCTTCGATGTTCGAGCGAATCAGCAGATAATCCACGAAGGCGTGCGCGCCGGAATTCGCCGGAGGCTTCAGTCCCGCGAGCTCGTTGCGAAAGGCCCGGAGGCGTTTCATCTCGGCTTCTTGCGTTGCCGGCGAATAGTCCGTCAGACGATCGTCATAGCGGTGAATCCCCGCGTCGGTCGCCGCCGTCGGGTTTTCTTGGAACGACCATTCAGTGTAGCTGCGCTGGAGCGCAATCAAGCGCTCTTGGTAAGGATTCGATTGATAGTCGCCGGGCGTTGGGCTCGGGGTCGTCGCGCCCAGCACGATAACGGCGGCGCAGACCACAACGACGCCGCGCATCATCTCGCTCGCGCCGCCTCCGGCAAGACGCCGAGCAACTCGCCGAAGCCGCGAATCGTCAGCGTCGGCGGTTCCAGTTCGGCAGGATACGTTTGGCGCTCCCAGTTCATCCACACCGTTTCCATTCCGATCCGTTGTGCGCCGGCGATGTCGCCGTAGGGATTGTCTCCGACGTACCACGTGTCTTCAGCCCGCGTTCCAAGCGCTTCCAACAAGCGCGTGAACGCGCGCGAATCGGGCTTCTGCACGCCGATATCGCTGCTGACTAGCACGGTGCCGGAGAACCCTGCACGCTCCGCCTTGCGCGACTGCAGCGGATTCCAACCGTTGCTCAATACCGCCATGGCGATTCCCCGCCCGCGTATGGCATCGAGCATCGGAGCCACTCCCGGAAGCGGCACGACGAACTCGTCCACCATGTGCGCCGCGTCGAATCGAAAGCGCTCAACGTAGCGGTCTGCCGGCTGCACTCGATGTTCGGCAATGAAGCGGCGCACCGCGTCGTCGATGCTGAAGTCGCCGCGTCGTTGACGCTTGAGCAGCTCGTCGATATTGTCGATCTCGTCCGCGAGCGTGCCGACGCTCTCGCCGCCTTCTCTTAAGATTACCTCGAGCAAGCGGAGCAAGGCGACTCGTTCGAGCCGGTTGTCAATTGCAAGCGTGTGATCGAGATCGAAACCGATCGCGCGAACTGCCGCCACCCTCGGCGCGTTCGACGCGCGCCCGCGCCTTCCCAGGAGATGACCGGAGCTTACCGGGTCGCCGGACCGGTAACCACCCGGACAAATGCATTTGGTCGAACGTACTTGGAGAGCGCCGCCTGCACGCTCTGCGCAGTCGCGGCGAGCTCCGCTCGTGCATCGATCAAATTCTGATCGAGCGGCAAGCCGAGCGACGCATAGCGCAGGAACTCGGCCGTAACGCCATCGTAGCTCGCCTGCCGAATGGGCAGCTGGCCCATGAGGAGCGCCTTGGAGCGCAATAGACGCTGCGAATCAATCGGCTCGCGCCGAAGACGCTCGATAATGGCCGCCACCTGCGCCTGCGCCGGCAATATATTTTGAGGATCGCATCCATACTCCAGCCCAAAGGTCGTGCGTGTCTTTCCCGCGCTCACCCGACTTTGCACGTCATAAACGTAGCCATGTACTTCCCGCAGGTCGTGATAGAGCAACGAAGAGTAAAATCCGCCGGTTAGGACGGTGTTGGCAAGCTGCAACTGTGCCCAGTCGGGGTCACTGCGGACGATCCCAAGCGTTTCGACGAGCTGCACCGACGATTGCACACGCCCCGTAGCCGGCACGTCGGTTTGGCTTGGAGCGTTGAGGGGCACCGGCGGAAGATCCAGGTTCGGTCTTGGCCCACGAGAATGCCACCCGCCAAAGTATCGCTCGAAGAGCGTCTTCGCGGCCTCCGGCGTCGTATCGCCGATGACCACGATCGTCGTAAGATCGGGGCGGTACGCTGAAGCATACCAGGCCTTGACGTCGGCCAGCGTCAATTGGCGGACGCTTTGCGGCGTCGCGCGGCGCTGTGAGGGATCGCCCGCCGGATAGAGCGCTCGATCGAGTGCGAGATCGGCTAAGTATTCCGGCGAGGTCATCTCACCGACGAGCGCGCCGGCGGCCTGATCGCGAACGACCGCGAAATCCGCCGGCCGAAACGCGGGATTCAGCTCCTGATCGGCGAGAAGCTGCAGCCCGCGCTCGAAGTGCGACGAGAGCACCTCGAGGCCGAACTGCGTGCCTGCCGACGTCGTGGCGGCGATATCGTCGAGCTGGCGCGCAAATGACAACCGGTCGTAGGTCGTGCTTCCGTAGGGAAAGAGCGCCGTCGCGACATCGTCGACCCCTTCTTTCCCGGCCGGTTCCTGCAGGTCGGGATTGTTCTCGATCTCGCCTGCGACGACGATCGTATGACTGATTTGCTCCGGCTGGACGATCAAACGGATGCCGTTGGAGAGCCGCATGTCCGCCGGCGCCAGCGTTTGATCGGGAACGCGAAGGTTGTCGAGCACGTGCTGTGCCCAGCTTGGTAGCGGCTCGTGAGTCGCGGGCGGAATTAAATTGTTCTCCTTGGCCATGGGTCCGCCCGGCGACGTTGCGCCGGTGTTCTTCGGCACCGCATATGCAACGACGGCGCGCCGGTTGTCGAGATACGTTTGCAAAACGCGATCGACGTCGGCCCCGCTTACGCGCTGGTAGCGGGCGATCATGTCGTCCGGTGACGAGAGCCCCTGCACGGCGACGGCATCGCTCCACTCGAACGCCAGGTCGTCAATCGAGTTTGCATTGAACTCGATCTGCGATATCTCGCGCAGCTTAGCGGCCTCGACCAGGTCGCACGGAACGCCGGTCTTCCGGTAGCCGTCGATGATCGAGCGCATTTCACGGTCGATCGCTTCCGGCGGCGTCGTCACCGGCACGATGCCCGCGGCAATCCCGATCCCGATTCTTGGATATTCCTGCGTTACGAACTGCGTCGCAAGGGCCTTGCCCGTGTATGCCAAGCCGCCGAGCGTGCTGCGCTCGCTCGAAAGCACGTCGCCCAGTATTTGTCCCGCGGTAAAGTCAGGACTGTCGTACCCGGGAAATCGGTAGCCGATCGCGACCACCGTAAAGGCTTGGTCCGATGTATCGTGATAGAGTGCCGCGTGCAATGGGCGCAGCCGCACCGGCTCGCGCGCCGGCAGCTTTTCGGTCGGAACGTCGCCGAAGATTCGGCGTACCGAGTCGATCGTCGCCTGCGGATCGACGTCGCCGGCGATCACGTAGATCGCGTTATTTGGATGGTACCACTGCCGGTAGAAACTGCGAAGCTGCGTGCTATCGACCGAATGTGCGAAGTCCGCGACGGTCCCCAAGGTATTCTTTGCATATGGGGTGCCGCCGATGAGCCGGTCTTGCATCTTTACGAAGAGGCGATAGAACACGTTGCTGTTGTCCTGTTGCACCTCTTGCGTGATTGCGCGACGCTCTTGATTCCACAGGCTCTGCGACAGCAGCAGGCCGGTCGCGCGCGAGCGCTCGGCCCGCAATGCGATGTCCAAATAGGCCGACGGCACGGTAAAAAAGTATCGCGTCGCCGTGGGCGTCGTATCTGCATCGAGCTCGCCGCCCGTGATTCCAATGGCGTCCATCAGCTGCGACGACGAAAGCGTCGCGCTGCCGCGAAACATCATGTGCTCCGTTGCGTGCGCGAGACCTGGAATCCACTGCTCGTCCGATCCAACCTGGTAGTTCATAACCGCCGTTGCGACCGGAGCGAGCGCATCGCGCACGACGATCACGCGCAGCCCGTTCGATAGCGTTGCTCGCGCGACGTCGGCCGAAGCCGGCCGTGATGGCGCTGTGGCCACAAGCGAAAGGACAAGTGCGGCGGTTACGGCGACCGGTGCGGCGAGAATCCTCATGACGAAAAGAGTAACGCGCGCGTGCTTGGCTGAGTTTCGAGCGCTGCTCGCAAACCCGCATTGTTGCTCGATTCGAGCTGGGGATCCGATGCGAGGATCTTCTCGGCGCAAAGTTTGGCAGCCCGATAGACTTCGAGATCGCGTAGGAGATCGCCCAGCCGTAACTCCGCGACCCCGGATTGCGCCGTGCCGGCGAGCTGTCCCGGTCCTCGCAGCCGCAAATCTTCGTCGGCGATCTTGAATCCGTCGGTTGATTCGGTCAAGATTTCCAGGCGCTCCCGTTCACTCACGTCATCGGGATAAACCAAAATGCAGTACGACTTTGCGGCCGCGCGCCCGACGCGGCCGCGCAATTGATGGAGCTGCGCGAGGCCGTAACGCTGCGCGTCGAGCACAACCATGGCGGTGGCATTGGCGACGTCGACGCCGACTTCGACCACGGTCGTCGAGACGAGGACATCGAGCTCCGCGCGAATGAAGCGGGCCATGATCTCCTCCTTCTCTCGTGCCCCGAGCCGGCCGTGCAGCAAGCCCACGCGCAAATCGGGGAAGACGTCGTTTTTGAGCCGCTCCGCCTCCGCAACGACGCTCGTGAGCGCGCCTTCTCCTTCTTCGATCGCGGGCGCGATGATGTACGCCTGGTTACCGCGCGCGACGATCTTTCGCACGAACTCGTAAACCCGGTCGAGACGGCTCGAGCGCACGGCGAACGTCGCGATCGGCGCGCGCCCCGGGGGCAACTCGTCGATGGTCGAGAGATCGAGATCCGCATAAACCGATTGCGCGAGCGTGCGCGGAATCGGCGTCGCCGTCATGTGCAGCGTGTGCGGAGATATGCCTTTTGCTCGCAGCCGCGCGCGCTGCTCGACGCCGAACCGATGTTGTTCGTCGATGATCGCTAAACCAAGCCGTTCGAAGTCCACGCCTTGACTCAGCAGCGCGTGCGTTCCCACGGCGACAGCGGCTTCGCCCGCGGCAAGTTTGCCGACCGCGGCGTTCCGCGAGCGCGCCGTCTGACTGCCGAACACCGCTTCGAGCGCGATGCCGAACGGCACCAGCAACGGCGCGAGCCTGCTCGCGTGCTGCCACGCAAGCAGCTCCGTCGGCGCCATTAATGCCGACTGCATGCCGTTTCGCGCGGCGAGCAGAATCGCGGCTGCGGCCACGAGCGTCTTGCCGCTGCCGACGTCGCCCTGCAAAAGACGGTTCATAGGTACGTCGCGACCCATGTCGCGCCAGATCTCCCGGATGACGCGTCGCTGCGCGGCGGTAAGCGCAAACGGAAGCGTGCCCTCGAATCGCTCCAGCAGCTCGGGAGAAGCTCGCAGCGCCCGCGCGTCGTGATCGCGTTCGCGCTCGTTACGCCGCAATTGCGCGGCAGTCGCCAGCACGAGAAACTCCGCAAAGACGAACCGTTCCCGAGCGCGTTCCGCTTCGTCGGGCGTTTGCGGCGCGTGGACGGCTCGATACGCGTCCACGATGTCGCCGTAACCGCGGCTGACCGCGATGGTTTGCGGGACTGGATCTTGTGGAGCGACGCCAAGGAGCCGGCGAAGATTCTTTGCGACGACCGACGCAATTTTGCGGCTCGGCAGGTCCTTGGACGCCCGGTAAATCGGCACCAGCCGTCCGCGATATAGCTCGTTCTCGGCGAGCTGCCCGTAATGCGCGACGTTGACAATCGAACCGGAAAAATTGCGCTCGACCCGGCCGCGCACGAAGAGTCGCATCCCTTCGCGAAA
>JAFAHB010000225.1 GCA_019237435.1 Vulcanimicrobiota bacterium | reverse complement strand
GCCGGAGACGCCGAAACCAGCAGATAGAGCGAAACCCAACCCAGTAACAGCCCGCTCTTCGGATGTTTGTTTTCAAGAATCAGAAACACCGAACCCAGAGCCAGAGGCAGCCAGCTGTAAGGACCGATCACGTTAACCCAGAACAGGTATTGATAGGTATTTGCGGAGAAGGCGAACAGCGTCGCGCCGAGCGCGGACGAGATGATGCCGAGGTGAAAGATCCTCAGCATCAGATAGGTGCTCATCCAGAGTACGGCTACGTGAAACAGCGTCACATAATGTACGTGCAGCGAGGCCTCGACCGGATTCCGGTAGTTCCAGCCGAAAAAGTAGAACGGATAAAGCAGCGAAAACTGCGGATTGTTGTAAATGGGTATACCGCCGGCGATGGTGTTGATCCAGTACGGGAATTCACCGGCCTTGAACGATCTTGAGATGTGGGCGACGAGCGGCAGGATGAAGTGAGTATTGTCCGGGAAGGTGGCGACGGAGTGGTCGCCGTCCAGAAACTTTCCAAGAAAGCCCCAGAAGATACCCAGCATTACAAAAGGGATCAGGGCCGCTTCCCAGAGCCTACTTGCGAGCCGAGACATAAAGGTGATTCGCGAGCACGTGCGCATCGGGCAGATGGTTCATCCACGCGTCGAGATATTTCAAAGGGAACATCATCCAGCCTGCGGCGCCGACCAGCAGGCGGTTGGCGGCCCGGCGCAAACGGTTCCCGCCATGAACAGGCAGGATCAGCTTCAGGTAGTACGTGACAAATGTCAGCATCGTGGTGGTTGGCCCCGTGCGAATTCCAATCTTAACGTCCCTGAAATCCGAAAACAGCGCCTGTAATTGTTCACGCGAGAAGCGCGAGTAATCGGCGGGATAAGCATGATAGGGATGGCAAAAAGGTACGACGACCTGAGCTTCGCCGCCGGGCTTGAGCGCGCGATGCATCGACGCGATAGCCGCTCGTTGCCGCTCGATGGCGCGGTTGTGACCGACTCCGCCAAGCACCGATTTGAAGACGATCACATCAAAGTGGTTCTCGTACGGAATCGCCGTTGCATTGATGTCTTCAAACGTGACGCGATCCAAGACGCCGTACCGCGTGACGAGCGGACGTGCGCTTGCGTCGGTGCGTTCTAAATCGGAGCACACGACGCGATGCCCCTTTGATGCGAGCCACACGGAGAGTCCGCCTTGATTCGCTCCGATCTCGAGGCACTCGAGCGGCGCGCCTTCGAGCTTGCCGTAGCGCTGCCAATACGCAAGCGCCACGGACCAATTGTCGACGTCCCATTTGAGAACGTCTTGGTTCGACAAGCTCACCATGACACAAGGCTCACGCCACGATGCTACCCCTTAATTGCTTCGCTCTAACCATCCCGTTTAATGATGCAGCAGCGGCGTTTGCACCAAGCCGTTAATGACGAATTGTACCGCAAGCGCGGCGAGTATTATTCCCAGCACTCGAGTGACAACGTGAATTCCGGTCGTGCCGATGCGATGCATGTAGCGTGCAGCACCTCGCATGCATAACCACGTCAGCGCAAGGGTCACCGCATACGCGAGAAACACCATCAGGTACCGTTCCGGGTTGCCGCGCGCTTGATTGACGAGCAGCATCACGGTGGCGAGCGTTCCCGGGCCCGCGATCATCGGGATCGCGAGCGGGAACACCGCGGGATTGTTCGCCTCGCTCGCCTCGCGCGTCTCTTCGGCGGTCTGCTTCACGCCGGTCGGACGCGCGAACAGCATGTCGATCGCGATGAGAAACAACAGGATGCCGCCGGCGATCGTGAACGCGGGCAGCGTGATCCCGAGATACGCGAGCAGCGGGTGGCCGACGAGCCCCATCAGCAAGATCACGCCCGCGGCGACGAGCACCGCCTCGTTCACGATGCGCTGACGGCTGCGCCGCACGCCGGCGGTGGCAACCAGCGTGAGCGGGATCATCCCGACCGGGTCGATGATCGTGAGCGCCGTGGCGAACGCGGTCGCCGCGAACCGAAGATCCACGCGGCCGGGTACTACGCCACCTGCACGGTTCCCCGGTAGACGATCGAGCGGTTCGCGCGGTCGAGGCCGGTATACGCGACGCCGTACGCGCCGGACGGCCAAGGTGTGCCGTTCGCGCGCTCGACGTACTGATAGCCGAGCCGCATCATCGCGTTGAGCTTCTGCGATGCGGTCTGTCCCGACGGCGGCGTCACGGCCAGATGCTTGAGCAGCAGCCCGTCCGACGCGTGCGTCACGAACACGAGCTGCGTGCCGTTCGCGACGTGCGCGCTCTCGACGGCAAAGAGCGGCGCAGCGGACACCGACGGCTGCAGCATCGTCC
>JAFAHB010000272.1 GCA_019237435.1 Vulcanimicrobiota bacterium | reverse complement strand
CCGAACTCGAGAATCCGCGGAAGCATGCCGCGGTTTTTCTTACAAATATCGATGGCGCCGTCGAGATCGTCGGCGGAGACCTTCGCGCCGATTTGACGCAGCAGCCCTTTGGTGTCGGCGTGCTGCATCTGAAAGAAAACGAGCCGTTCGATGACGACTGCGAGACCGACGATGGAGATAAGCAAGAGCAGCCACATGTCCCAGCCGCCCTGCTGCATGAGACCCATGAATCCGGCAAACACGGTTGTCTAGTACCCTCCGATTGTCAAAGTTTAGCGGCGACCGCCCGCCCCGTGAGGGCGAGCCATTGGCCTACCCCGCCCGAAAGTCCTGGTAATGTTAGCTTCCGCCTCCCGACTGGCTCGGTGACGCATTAAGGTTCTTTTTCACGAACGTTTCGATCTGCAGCGCCATTGCCTCATTGCCATCGGCCTTAGCCTGCTGGTCGGCCTTATCGAGCGCGGCGGCAGCCCTCTTTTTCGTCGCATCATCATGGCTGGACGACCACTGCGCCGTCAGCGCGATCCCCTCGGCAAAATTGGCAGCCGCGTCGTTGGGAGCGGTTGCCAACGCCTTCTCAGCATAAGCTTGCATTCGCTTGTAATCCGGCTTCGCACTGCGCGCTATAGCAAACGCTGCGAGGGTGTTCGCTGTGACCGCGAGTTTCGGATCGCCCGCCGCGGCGGCTTGATCGAAGTCGTTGAGCGCGGTCGTCGTATCTTTTGCGTCGGCGGCGGCACTGCCGGCCTTGATCAGGCTCGCAGCCATGGCCTGCGAACCCGCCGTGCTATTGGGGTCGAGCTGCTTGATTTGTGCGGCCATCGCTTGAGCGTCGGCGGTATCGTGGTTAGCCAAATAGGCCTGCATCAACTCCGAATCGATGTTTACTTTCGACGACACCGGAACTTTGGGGTCGGCCATCGCCGCATCGTGCGCGGCCTTGAGCGATGTAAGTGCCCCGGCGACGTCGTTGTTCGCCAGCTGCGCTACGCCTAACGCAAAGCGCGAGTTGGGACCCGAATCGAGTGCCACCGCTTTTTGGGCGTAGCCGAGCGCCTGCGTCGGATTGCTCTGTACCGTGCGCACGGCGGCCGCCGCGAAGCTGCGGGCGGCGATGGGGCGGAACGGCGTGCCGATCGTGCCCACTTTATCGAAGGCTCCCGCCGCCGTAGTATAGTCGCCGGCGTCGAATGCCGCGATACCCAGCATTTGACGCAAGCTGTCGTCGCCGGGCGATGAGAGCAGCGCACCCTGTGCTTTCGATACGGCCTGCTGGTACTGGCCCTGCCGAATGAGCGAAGCGACCGAGGCGGCGGCCGGACTCAAGTTGCCGCTCGACGGCAAGCCGCTGCTTTCGCTTGGCGTCGTTGCGACCGATTTGCCGTTAAATTTCAACGTGAAGTCGTAAAAGGAGACCACTGGGGTCGCTCCGCGGTGCGCCGGACGATACGAGGAGCTCTGCGCGATGTCCATCGCCGCGGCATTGTCGGCCGAGTTCGTGGAGTGCAGTACTTTGGTCGCCTTATGCGATCCGTCGGCGTTGACTTGGACTTGCACGACAACGGTGCCGCTCCCCGCGATGGCATGCGTCGTCGTGCCTTGTTTCAGGAGCTTCGCCGGAGTGAACTCGGTCGAGTACTGCGCCAGCGCAGGAGACCGGACGAACCCCAAGAGCGCCGCGACAGCGAGTGCGACGATGGAAAAACGAGCATTCATGACACACCTCGGGCTACGTTATAGTTGTGTCCCGCTTGGTACGAGGCGATTGCTCCGGCGGCCTGCGATGCCGTTCGAGCGCCGTACGCTCGCGCCGCGTCAGGCGCCGCAGGTGACCGGACGGCAGTTCGCCCAGCCGCAGCGGTCCAAAGCTCGTTCGCGTCAACGCGAGAACCCGCCGCCCCAAGGCCTGGAACATGCGGCGCACCTGACGATTACGACCCTCGTGAATCGTCAGCTCGACGATCGAGCGTCCGCGCCGCACGGCCACCACGCGCACCTTCGCGGAGGCCGCACGAAACTCAGGAACGCGAACTCCACCGTGCAAACGGCGCACGTCCTCGGGCGAAAGCCGTCCGTCGATCTCGGCGCGATAGGTCTTCGCGACGCCGAAGCGCGGATGCAGCAAGCGATTTGCAAGCTCGCCGTCGTCGGTGAGCAGAAGCACGCCGGCCGTGTCGTAATCGAGCCGCCCCACGGGAACGGCATGCGTTCCGGCGGGAAGCAGATCCGCAACGGTACGCCGCCCCTGCGGGTCGCGCATGGTCGTGACGACGCCCACCGGCTTATTCAGGATGAGATACGTGAACTCGCGCGGCGCGCTTAGGATTCGCCCTTCAACTTCGATGCGATCTTCGCAGTCAACGACGGTGCCAAGCTCGCGCACGACCCGGCCGTTCACGCGAACGCCTCCTCGCGAGATCAGCTCGTCCGCGTGCCGCCTCGATGCAACCCCGCACTGCGCAAGATAACGATTAAGGCGAACCCCTACACTCACACCCTAAAACGGAAAGTGTTGGCGCGCTAGCGCGCTACGTGCTTCGGAGGGGCTTCCGACGCGAGCGCCATTGACAGGAGGTCAAAATTGTCATCAAGAGGTGGCGCGAGCGCGGATGAGCAGGAGCCGAGCATGGATGCGGAGCGACGAGCGGCCCCGATGAAGCATGTAGCGCGGAGGGCGCTAATACTTTCCGTTACCATCCTCATATCCGCGGGACATCGAGAGCGCCTCTTTGGTGACCGACTGCAGGAACTCTTCGTTCGTGCGCGTCTGCGCCATTTTGTCGAGGATGATCTCGGTGATGTCGCCGGTGTTGAGCACCGCGGTCGCGCGGCGTAGCATCCAAAGCTTGCGCATCTCGTCGGGCGCCAGCAGCAGCTCCTCGTGCCGCGTTCCGGAACGCTTGATGTCGATCGCCGGGAAAACGCGAGACTCGGCGAGCTTGCGCGTCAAGTCGATCTCCATGTTGCCGGTGCCTTTGAACTCCTCGAAGATCACGTCGTCCATCTTCGAGCCCGTTTCGATCAGCGCCGTGGCGATGATCGTCAGCGAGCCGCCTTCTTCGATCTTGCGCGCGGCGCCGAAGAATCGCTTCGGCTTATGGAGCGACGCCGTATCGAGGCCTCCCGAAAGCGTCCGCCCGGAACTCGCGACGACTTGGTTGTAGGCTCGCGCCAAACGCGTGATCGAGTCGAGCAGAATAACGACGTCTTTGCCGAGTTCGACCAACCGTTTCGCCCGCTCCATCGCGAGCTCGGCGACGGTCGTGTGGTTCTCGGGATGCTCGTCGAAGGTCGACGCGACGACTTCGCCGTCGATCGTGCGCTGCATGTCGGTAACTTCTTCAGGACGCTCGTCGACGAGCAGCGCGATGATATGGGCGTCGGGGTGGTTGATGGAAATAGAGTTGGCGATGTTCTTGAGCAGCGTCGTCTTACCGGCTTTGGGCGGCGAGACGATCAGGGCGCGCTGCCCCTTGCCGATCGGCGAGAACAGATCGATGACGCGCGTCGATAGTTGCGTGGAGCGCACTTCCAGCTTGAAGCGCTCTTGCGGATAGATCGGAGTGCCTTTTTCGAAGACTCGCCGGCCCTTGATCGCCTCCGGGTCGAGACCGTTGACCTTATCGACGCGAATCAGACCGTAGTACTTTTCGCTCTCTTTCGGGCGGCGCGCTTGGCCCTCGACCATGTCGCCGCGGCGAAGCTCAAACCGGCGAATCTGCGACTGGCTGACGTAGATGTCGTCGTTGCCGATGTAATAGCCCGCGCGGCGTAAGAATCCGTACCCCTCCGGAAGGACATCCAGAATACCGCTTGCCACCTCGATCCCCGAGCGCGCGACTTGCGCCTGCACCAGAAGCTCGATAATCTCATCTTTCTTTAGCTTTGCCGGCGTCGGAATTTCGACTTCGAGTTCTTTGGCGATCTCGACGAGCTCGGTCTTCGTTTTCTCGGCGAGCTGCGCCGCAGTTTGGATCGGCGGTGCTTCTATCTGCTGCGGCAGCTGATCGTGGTAGATCTGGTGCTGCGCAAAGTGATGGCGCCGACGCGATCGGCGACGGCGTCCTCCGCCGCCTTGCGGGCGCATGTCGTTCGGGCGATGCTCGATGTTCGGGCGATGTTCGGTTTGCAGAAACGTTGTCTCTCTAAGAGCGCTTGCGCCAACGTGCACGTCGAGGCGAGGCTGCCGTCGCGATCAGACCGGTAGCGGAAGCGGAGGATGTCAAAGGATGCCGCGGCGTCACAAAGACCGCAACGCGACGCAGACACTATAGCACAGGCGCCTGTTACGTTCAAGCGGGGTTCAACCGAGCGGCGCCGCTGACGAAAGGACTGCCCGCCGCGTAGAAGCGCAGCCTGCGCTCTGCGGCTTGCGTTACTCCGACCCGAGGGCTGCGTCGCACGCGCACCGCGCGCGCGCCGCCATCGGCCAACCAGAGATGTGGATGAGTGGAGAGGTCGACCCCGTCCAAGGAACGATCGATCGCCAAGGCTTGGCAGAGCCGCCCCGGCCCGCGGCAAAGGTCCCGCGCGTTTTGCGTCGCGCGACGCCGTTGCATCAGCTTCAGACCCTCGATCGGCTCGAGTGCGCGAACCAGAACTCCGGCTCCCTCACCGTTGCGCTCGCTCGACAAGTTAAAACAGAACGACGTTCCGTAAATCTGATAGACGTAAGCGCGATGCGGCGGCCCGAAGAGCGTGGCGTTGCGTGCACTCTTGCCGCGAAACGCGTGGCAGGCGGGATCGCCCGGAAGATATGCCTCGGTCTCGACGATGCGTCCGGCTGTTAGTCCTTGCGTGCTATCGCGAACGAGGATACAGCCGAGCAACGCACGTGCAAGCGCGCGCGTCTCGATCGGTAAGTTCTCCGGCGCAAGCCGGCGCAACGTCATGCCGCAACGTTCAGCGCCACTTCCGCTCGAGCCCTTTGGGCTAAGTCGTCTACCGAACCAACTCGCACCGAAAATGCGGCAAGCGCGTTGAGCGCGCACCGCAGACGCACGTACGGAATCGCATACGCTTCCGAAACGTTGCGTCCCGTCACGATCTCATCAACGAACTGTGCGTCGGCGATCACGAACGACGCATTGCGAATCTTTCGCTTGGCAAGCGCCCGTGCAACCGCCGTGAGGGCCGCATATGCGGCTGCGTGGTCGGCGTGCGCTGCCGGACACGAGGAGCGAAAATCGAAGCGCAGCAAATCGCTGCAGTGCGGCCCCGTTAGTCGAGCGTACGCCACTCCGCCGCCCGCGTCGGCAGCGTAGCCAACCAGGACTTCCACCGCGCCGTTCGAGCTCCGCATCGCCTGCATCCCATAAGCCTCATACCCATTTTAATACGAACGTATGTTCGTGGTCAAGCAATCCGCAGGTCCGCAATCGCGCTTTCATAGAGATGCTGCATGCGATCGGTTTGGCGCTCGGCCGAGAACCGGGATGCCGCTTCCCGAGCCGAGTCGGCGCGCGGATTTCCGCCTTGCGTAACGCCTAGCATCGCTTCGGCGAAGGCTTGCGCCGTCGGCGCGACGACGACGCCAGCACCACCCAGCACGTCGCGATTTTGGGGCGTGTCGGACGCGATCACATGGGCGCCGGCTGCGAGCGCTTCCGCCAAAACCAGCCCTTGAGTTTCGGTGGTGCTCGGCATCAGGAAGGCGTCGGCGCTGGCATAAAGATCCGGAAGGCGAGCTCGGTCCACGACGCCGAGGAAGCGCGTAAAGGCGAGCACACGCATTTCTCGGGCGCGGCGTTCGAGCTCTTGACGTGCGGGCCCGTCGCCGGCGACCACGAGCTTGAGCCCAGTTTCGCGCACCCGGGCAAGCGCAGTCACGAGCAGCTCGACGCTCTTTTCTTTCGCCAGCCGCCCCACGTACAACAGCAGCCGATCGTCGCGCGCTACTCCGAGCCGCTCTCGCAAAGCGTCGTCCCGCCGGCCAGAACCGAAGCGCACGAGGTCGATTCCCGTCGGCACGATCTCAATTCGCGCGATCACGCCGAGCTCGCGTAACCGGGCGGCCATCGCCGCCGTGGGAACGACGACGACGTCCGCCTGATTCGCATACGCTCGGGTGATGGTTGAGGCCGCAAACCGCGTCGCCTTCGGCTCGAAGGGAACGTAATGCGCGTACGCCTCGAGCTGGGGGTGGTAGGTGTAGACCAACGGGATTCCATAGCGCCGGGCGTAGCGCAAACCCATCCAGCCCGTCACGAACGGTGAATGGGCGTGGATGAGCGATAGTCGCTTGATGATCCCATTGCGATCGCGGCGGCTCACGAGCGGGAGAGTGAGCCGGTACGATGTGCGCGTGGGAAGCGGAAGGGACGGCATGCGAAAGACCGGGTCGTCCTTTTCGTCGTAGCCGGGGATTCGCGGTGCAAAACAGTAGACGTGGTTGCCGCGCGCGCGCAAGCCCTCGGCAAGCGTCTCGACGGAAGCGACGACGCCGTTGACCACGGGACGGTAAATTTCGGTGAAAAACCCGAGGCGCAGCGACTGCATGGCATCCTTCCTCTTCGCTTAGAAATTCGCAGGCGCCCGCAAAAGGTGGCCCCTGCCGGTTATGACTTTCGACATATTCCCGCTGCCGGCGGAATGTGCTATAGTGCCCGGGTCAGACGGCCTGCCAACAAAGAGAGCAGGCAATCGCCCTTGGCGCCCAGCGCCGCTTCCCCAAACGAGAGACTCGTCGCAAATCGTTCGGTTCCTTCCGGGTGAGAATCGAGCCGTTGCGCGAGTCGAAAGAAGAAAGGAACATCGGGTTGATAGGACGTCTGCTTTGCGCCCTCTCCAGCATTGCGATGCTAGGCCTTTTTTCGGCCGTTGCGGTCGCTGCGCCGTCGCCGGTGACGCATGTCACTTGGCACGGTGGCGGCCTCGTGACCTGGGAGCGCGTCGAGCACCGTGCAATCGCACCGAAAACCATCGTTCGCTTAACGCTCGGCGTCGAGCCGGGCCACGCCAAAGTGATCGAGCGCGGCGCCAGCGGGCTCCTCGAAGTTCGCATTCGCTACGCGCAGCGCGATGGGGGGACCGTCCATCCGCACGTGCTCGCCGCGTCGGTGCTCCGGCCCGCCAAACCGCGCGTGATTGTCGAAGGGATCGGAGCCACGCCGCTTTCGAGCTTTGAGGAACGGGGCGTCCTGGGCATGGCATTGATGGCCCGCAACGCGATCGAGATGCTCGCAACCGGTTACACCGCGGATTGTCCCGGCTGCGGCGGGATGACGGCGATCGGGCGACGCGCCGGGCATGGAATCGTCGCCGTGGATCCGCGCGTGATACCGCTAGGAACCCATCTGTACATACCCGGCTACGGCATCGCGATCGCAGGCGACACCGGCAGCGATATCGTTGGCCGGCGAATCGATCTCGGTTTCGATTCGTGGCGCGACGCGATGCTCTTCGGTCGGCGCGACATCAAGGTTTACCGGCTTTAGGGAACTTCGTAGCGTAGATTAGCGGGGTGCGGAAAAGCGCTCCGAATCCTCGCAACCTGCTGCGCGAAGCTTCGCTACGGCCCCGGAAGCGCTACGCCCAGAGTTTCTTGCAAAACGCGTCGGCCGCGCGACAGATCGCGCGCCTTACGCTTACGGATGCGCCGCAAAACGCGCGCGCTCTCGAGATCGGCGCCGGCACCGGCGCACTAACGCTCGCGCTACTCGATGAAGGGGCCGACCTCACGGCACTCGAGATCGATCCCAATCTCGTAGCGCTGCTGCGCTCGCGCGATGATTTGGCACGCGCGCGCATCGTGCAGGCGGACGCGCTTACGTTCGATTACGCCGCGTGGTCCGCCGGACGTCCGTGGATTGTGGCCGGAAATCTGCCGTATAACGTTGCGACGCCGATACTGCTGCGGCTAATCGAAATGAGCGGCGGTCCGCATTCGCTTACCATCATGCTGCAAAAGGAGGTCGCCGATCGTCTCGTCGCCGCGCCGGGGAGCGCCGCCTACGGGAGCCTCTCGGTTGCGGTACAATACGCGATGCGCGCGCGCACGGCGTTTACGCTTTCGCCGGGATCGTTCTTTCCGCAGCCGAAGGTTCGCTCGAGCGTCGTGCAGCTCGTGCGGCGACCGGAACCTGCAGTCGGCGCGCGAGACCCCGCGATCTTTTGGAAGGTCGTTCGCGGCGCATTCGCGTACCGGCGCAAGACGCTTGCCAATAGTCTCGCGCTCGCACTGGGCTTAGAGCGCGCGAAGATTGCGCGAGCCCTCCATTCGAGCAAACTCTCCCCGGAGCTTCGCGGTGAACGACTCGACCTCGGCGACTTTGCC
>JAFAHB010000095.1 GCA_019237435.1 Vulcanimicrobiota bacterium | reverse complement strand
TGCGCGACTACATCGCGCTGGCGCCGCACGAACGCATCGCGTGGCATACTCCCGACCTCCTCGTTCCGCTTGACGGCACTCAACTCGATGCGCCGGTTCGGCCGCTGCGAAACGTCTTCTGCGTCGGACGAAACTACGTCGAGCACGCCCGCGAAGGCGCTCGCGCTGCGGGGCGCGAGCTAAAGCTGCCGCCCGTTCCGACGTTCTTTACGAAAGCACCCACCGCAATTGCGGCGCCCGGCGCAACGCTGCACTTGAGCGCCTCGGTTTCGGGCGAATACGATTATGAGGCCGAGCTCGCGGTCGTCATCGGCGTGGAGTGCAGGGACGTTCTCGAAACGCAGGCGCGTCAGGTTATCTTCGGTTACACGGCCCTCAACGACGTGACGGCCCGCGACCTCCAGCGCGCGCATGGCCAGTGGTTCAAGGGCAAGAGCCTCGATTCGACGTGCCCGATCGGTCCCTGGATCGTAACGCCGGATGAAATCGGCGACGCCGACACGCTCGATATTCGACTGCGGCGCAACGGGATCGAGAAGCAGCATAGCAACACCGCGAAAATGATCTTTTCGATCGCGCGTCTCATCGCCGAGCTCTCCAAAGGGATGACGCTGCTGCCGGGCGACGTGATCGCGACCGGTACCCCCGAAGGCGTCGGCTACGCGCGGACGCCGCCCGAGTTTCTCGCCGACGGCGACACGCTCGAAGTTGAAATCCAGCGCATCGGTACGTTGCGAAATACGATTCAAATCGCCTAACAGCGAAGGTCGGCGTCGTAGCCGAGCCGTATGAGGTGCCCGTGATCATTGCCGTTCCCCGCGAGGCCGCGGAGAAGGAACGCCGGGTGGCGCTCGTGCCCGAAACCGTCTCGCGATTCGCGAAAATGGGCGTTGCCGTTTGCGTGCAACGCGGAGCGGGAAACGCGGCAGCTTTTCCCGACGAGCTCTACGGCGCGGCCGGTGCAAGCAGCGCCGAGGACGCGCAATCGCTGGTTGCAGAGGCCGACGTCGTGGTCAGCGTCGGACGGCCCGGCGAAGAAGTTCTCAGCGGCCTGCGGCCCGGGTGCGTGGTCGTCGGTTTTCTCAACCCGCTCGGCGATCCCGCGTACCTGCAGCGACTCGCCGAGGCGAACGTCACGGCAATTGCTATGGAGACGATTCCGCGCATAACGCGCGCGCAATCCATGGACGCGCTCTCGTCGCAGAGCAACATCGCGGGCTATAAGGCTGTGTTGCTCGCTGCCGCGCATTTGCCGAAATTCTTTCCGATGCTCACGACGGCGGCGGGAACGATTGCACCCGCAAAGGTTCTCGTGCTTGGCGCGGGCGTCGCCGGCCTACAAGCGATTGCGACGGCTCGCCGGCTCGGTGCGGTCGTAAGCGGCTACGACGTGCGTGCGGCCGTCAAAGAGCAAGTGCAGTCGCTGGGCGCGACCTTTCTCGAGTTCGAGCTCGGCGCCGATGCCGAAACCGCGGGCGGTTACGCCAAGGAGCTCACGGCCGAGCAGCAAGAGCGGCAGCGCGGATGGATGGTCGAGCAGATCGGCGCAAACGACGTCGTGATCACAACGGCACTCGTGCCCGGGCGCAAGGCACCGGTACTCATCAGCGAAGCCGGCGTGGCAGCGATGAAACCCGGAAGCGTCGTGATCGATCTGGCCGCGGAAGCGGGCGGCAACTGTGCTTTGACCGTGCGCGACGAGCTCGTGACGAGTGCAAACGGCGTCACGGTCGTCGGGACGACGAATCTGCCCAGCACGATGCCTTCGGACGCGAGCCGCCTCTACTCGCGAAATATTTACGCCTTGCTGTCGCCTTGGATTGCCGACGGCAAGCTTACGATCGATCCCGACGACGAGGTGGCAAAAGGGGCCGTGGTGGCGCGCGACGGTAACGTGCTCGTCGGAGCAGGGCAGTAGGACGCCGATGACCGAGCTTTCGCATTTCGTAGCGCCGCTCACCGTACTCGTGCTGGCGATCTTCGTCGGATTCGAGGTTATTTCCAAGGTGCCGACGACGCTACACACCCCGCTGATGTCGGCTACGAACGCGATTCACGGAATCGTGCTTGCCGGCGCGATCGTAATTACGGCGGCGCTCTACGGCGGAGGCCACGCTTCGCCGGCGTTAGTCGTGCTCGCAGTGGCCGCGGTGACGCTGGGTGCGATTAACGTCTTCGGTGGCTTTGCCGTGACGGAGCGAATGCTACAAATGTTTCGGCGCAAAGAGGACCGGTAGGTGGCCTCTCGCAGCGGAGGCCACTTGTGAACGTCGCGATCGATATCGCCGACCTTTTTGCGATCGGGTTCTTTATTTACGGACTTCACGAGCTAAACTCTCCGGCGACGGCGCGGCGCGGAAATCGCTTCGCGATGGCCGGCATGGTAATCGCGCTCGTTGGAATTCTGATTCGCACTCAGGGAATCGGCTGGCCCGCGGTTGCCGCCGGCATAGCGATCGGCGGGCTAGTCGGCATTTACGCTGCGGTCAAAGTCAAGATGACGGCGATGCCGCAGATGGTCGCGTTGTACAACGGCGCCGGCGGCGGAGCGGCCGCGCTCATCTCGACCATCGGCTACTTCATCGCCAGTCATTCGACCGCGTTGGATCCGGTCGTCGCCGTGTCGCTCGTGCTCTCGGCGATCATCGGCTCGATCAGCTTCGCGGGTTCGATTATCGCATTTTTGAAGTTGCAAGAAGTCATGACCGGAAGGCCGGTCACGTATGCCGGTCAGCAGGTCGTCAACGCGCTCGTCTTGCTCGCGATTTTGCTTCTCGCCATTTGGTTCGTCGCAACGCTGGGCGAGCTGCCGATATGGGCGTACCCGGTCCTGCTTGGATTCGCACTGCTGTTGGGCGTGCTCTTCGTCTTGCCGATCGGCGGCGCCGACATGCCGGTCGTCATCTCGCTGCTCAACTCGTTCACCGGCGTCGCGGTCGCGATAACGGGCTTCGAGATAGGGTCGAATTTACTGATCATCTGCGGTGCGCTCGTCGGTGCGAGCGGCACGATCTTGACGGTCGCAATGAGCCGCGCGATGAACCGTCCGCTGACCAACGTGCTCTTCGGCGCATTCGGCGCGGCGGGAGGCACCGAGCCGGCGGCGGCGGGCGGAGGCCCGCAGCAGATTCGCAGCACCGGCGCCGACGACGTCGGCGTGATGCTGGCATACGCGTCGAAAGTCATCTTCGTTCCCGGTTACGGCATGGCGGTGGCGCAAGCGCAGCACAGCGTCAAGGCGCTCGCGGATCAGCTCGAGAAGCGCGGCGTCAAAGTGCTCTATGCGATTCACCCGGTCGCCGGACGCATGCCCGGCCACATGAACGTGCTGCTTGCCGAAGCGAACGTCCCCTACAATCAGCTCCTCGACATGGAGGACGCCAATCCCGAGTTTCCCACTGCCGACGTCGCGCTCGTCATCGGCGCCAACGACGTGACCAACCCCGCGGCGCGCAATGTAACGTCCTCACCGATTTACGGGATGCCGATCCTCGACGTCGATAAGGCGGCCAACGTCGTCGTGCTCAAGCGCTCGATGCGCTCCGGCTTCGCCGGAATCGAGAACCCGCTCTACGAGATGCCCAACTGCTCGATGCTCTTCGGCGACGCAAAAGCGTCGGTCGACGCGCTGACGGCGGCCGTTAAAGCGTTGTAGCGGGCGTTGTAGCGGGCGTCGGAGCGGGCGGAGGCACCGGCGGCGGCGGAAGATCCTCGGGCTGCGGCTGCCTCTTGCGCTTTTTGCGCTCGGTCAGCTCGATGACGACGATGTAGAGCACGGGCACGATCGCCAGGTTCATGATCGTCGAGACGAGCATGCCGCCCAACACCGCCGTGCCCAACGAGATGCGCGACTGCGCGCCGTCGCCATGTGCGAACGCAAGCGGAATGATGCCGAGAATGAAGGCAATCGACGTCATCAGAATCGGACGCAAGCGCGTCGCCGCCGCGTGCGCGACCGCTTCGACTGCTTCCATTCCTTGCTCGCGAAGCTGATTCGCGAACTCGACGATCAAGATTGCATTCTTCGCCGCCAAACCGATGAGCATGACGTACCCGATCTGCGCGTATATATCGGACGAAGTTATCGGGATCGGAACCGGATGCCCGGCCAAGATCGAGTGCACGATCTGGCTCGTCAGTTCGGCCAGCCGCCGGAGATAGATTGCGCCGATGGCCCCAAGCAGTGCGATCGGGACGGCCAACATGATGACGAACGGGATTGAAAGGCTCTCGTATTGTGCGACGAGCACGAGAAAGACGAAGAGCAAGCCCAAACAAAAGACCGCAACGGTTTGCGGGCCGCTCTGAACTTGTTGCCTCGCTATCCCGCTCCAGTCGTATCCCATCCCTTTGGGGAGGTTCGCGACGACGTGTTTTTCGATGGCCGTGAGAGCCTGGCCCGAACTTGCCCCCGACCCCGGCGATCCGTCGATCTCCAGCGCGTTATACTCGTTGAACCGCATGATCGACACGTTGTCGGTTTGGTAGGTCGTTTTTAGAAACTGGCTTGCCGGCATCATCGCGCCGGCGCTGTTCGCAACGTAGATGCGCGACAGATCGGCCGGCACGGTGCGCTGCGAGGCTCGCGCCTGGACGACCACCTGATACGAACGGGTTCCGTAATCGAAAAAGTTGACGAAGCTGGATCCGGTCGTTGCGTTGATCGTATCGAAGAAGGCTTGCGGCGTGACGCCGAACGCGAGCGCCTTGGAACGATCGAACTTGGTGACGAGATACGTTCCGGTGAAGATCGTCGGTAAACGACTGGCCGAAAGCGTGGGATCCTTTTTAGCATCCGCAAGGATGGCGTTGCCGACTTTGTTGAGCGTCGGGAGCCCAAGGTTGTTGATGTCCTCGACTTCGATCGCGAAGCCGCCGGTCGAGCCTAAGCCCGGGATAGCCGGCGGGTTAGCCGGCAACGCCGTCACTCCCGGCATCTTTTGAAACCGCGTGTAGAGATCGTATTGAATCGCGAGCGACGAGTTTTCGGGCCCGTGCCGCTCCGAGAGCGGCTTGAGCTG
>JAFAHB010000094.1 GCA_019237435.1 Vulcanimicrobiota bacterium | reverse complement strand
ATCGTCTGCTCACGCTGGTTGGCTCCGGCGGCGTCGGCAAGACGCGGCTCGCGCTGCAGGTCGGCACGGAGCTACTCGATCGCTATCCCGACGGCGTGTGGTTTGTCGACTCGGCCCCGATCAGCGATCCCGGGCTTGTCTCCAGCGTCACCGCGCAAGCGCTAGGCATGCACCAGCAGGCGGGCCGCCGCGTTGACGAGGCGATTCCGCTCTGGCTCAAACGCAAGCAGCTGCTGCTCATCTTCGATAACTGCGAACACGTCGTGGAGGTCGTGGCGTCGCTGGCGGATGCCATCCTCGCAACAGCGCAAGAGGTGCGCATCCTGGCCACCTCGCGCCAAGCCCTGGCGATCGCCGCCGAGGGCGTCCATCGCCTTCCTTCGCTCTCGGTTCCAACTGAAGCGACCGGCTTGAAAACGGACGATGCGCTGCTTCGCCGGCGATAGCGAGCGCCTGTCGCGACGTGGCCAGGATCGTAATCTCCGGCGCGGTCGTGAGGATCGACGCTGCGAGTTGGGCCACCGGCTCTAGGACGTGTTCGCAGTTATCGAAGATCAGCAGCAGCTGCTTGCGTTTGAGCCAGAGCGGAATCGCCTCGTCGACCCGTCGGCCTTGTTGCTGGCTCATGCCCAACGCCTGCGCGGTCACGCTCGACACGAGCTCCGGATCGGAAATCGGCGCAAGATCGACAAACCACACGCCGTCGGGATAGCGATCGAGCAGCCCCGCGCCAACGTGCACGGCAAGCCGCGTCTTGCCGACGCCGCCGGAACCCACGAGCGTGAGCAGGCGGTGTTGCGCGAGCAGTTCCATGACGTCCGCGATATCCTGCTCGCGCCCCACGAAGCTGGTGCGTTGGATCGGAAGATTGTTAGGCAGCGATTCGAGCGAACGCAGCGCTGGAAACTCGATCGGCAACGTTTCAATATTGAGCTGCCACACTTGCTCCGGCTCTGCGAGGTCTTTGAGCCGATGCGCGCCAAGGTCGTGCAGTTCCGTTCGCTCGGGCATCATGGCGCGCAGGAGCGGTGCCGTCGAGCCCGAGACGACGACTTGTCCGCCGTGCGCGACCGCGAGTAATCGCGCAACGCGATTAACGGTCGGGCCGAAGTAGTCGCCCTCGCGCTCGTCGGTGCTTCCGCTGTGTAGCGCCATACGCACGCTCAGTCCGCCGATCGCGCTCCAATCCTCGGCTGCGAGTGCGCGTTGCGCATCAGCGGCTGCAGCGACGGCATCCGACGCGCGTGAAAATGCCGCGCAAAAAGCGTCGCCGACCGTCTTGAAGACGTGCCCGCCATGCGCTTCAATCGCGGTTCGCAGCAGCTCGTCGTGGCGCCGCAACGCCTCGGGCATCGCGGCGCGCTGCTGCTCCCAGTGCTGCGTGCTGCCCTCGATGTCGGTAAAAAGCAACGTTACCGTCCCGCTTGGAAGCGGGGCGCTTAGCGCCATTGGCGGCCGCTCCTACTGGTTGTCAACCGGTGAGTACGATGGTTTCTTACTAAGGAAGTAGCCGCGATCGTACTTCGATGCGACGGGCTGAAACGGTCGTGGGGACTGATTGAAGTCGAAAATATTTGCGATGCTGGCCGACGTTTCGTCCGTCGTATTCAGGCGTCCAAGTTGCCAGTTGTCTTCGATGAATCGAACGATGCTGCCAAACTCGTAAAACGTGTGTGAGATCTCGTTTTCCGGCACGAAAGGCGAGACGACGATCATCGGTACGCGAAAACCGGGGCCGCCTTGGTTATCGAGCTTCGGCGGCTTGACTGGATCGTAAAAGCCACCCCAATCGTCCCAAACGATGACGATCGCAGTTGAGCTCCAGTACGGGCTTTGGCCGATCGCGTTGACGATCTGGGCGACCCACGACGGCCCGGTATCCGACCCAAAAGCAGGATGGTCCGAATCTGCGCCATCCGGTATAACCCATGACATTGCCGGTAGAGCGTTCTGCGAAATGTCGGAAAAGATGCTCGTGTTCGGTGATGAAATATGCGCTTTCCATTCCTTACGGTGGTGGTAAACGGACGAGATCGCAAGGAAGGCGTTCCACAGCGATCCTGCTTCGTCGGTTTTCTCCGAAGGAGTGTAATACTTCCACGAAACCGAATGCGCGTCGAGCAGATTTTGCAATGTCGCGTAGGAGAGGCACGGGAACGGTCCCTTACCGGGCTCGTACCGTAGGCTCGTCGTTATGAGATCGGTCTGCGTGTAGGATGCCGCATCGCAGCCCCAGGGCGGCACCCCGGTTGGAAGGTCGATCAAGCTCGCGCGGGAATTGATAGCCGTTCCGCCGCGGACCAGGTCTTGATGCGCGGTAAAGCTTGCACTGCCTTGCGTCTGAAACATCTCATCGGCCAGCGCATACTTGGCGGCCAGCTCCCAGTATGGTTTTATCTGATCGCGCTTCACGTATTGGTAGGGCCCCTTGTCTTCGCGAAAGGCGGTACCGACGAACTTAACCTGATTGAACGCATCCATCTGGCCGTCGTCATACGCCCGCAGAAAGGCCGCATGAAGATGGTTCAGATCGACTTGATCGTTGAGGTTGGTGGCTTTGAGGGCGACGGGCTCTTGCTTTGCATTCTTCCCGCGACCAACGATCATGGTGCCCGTCATCGTAGTGGTTGCGCCGGGAAAACCGGCGAAGAGGTTGTTGAAGGTACGATTCTCTTGCACGATTACAACGATGTGTGCAAGCGGAGGTTTTTGCGACGTCGCTGCAGGCGGCACGGTCACTGATTGCGAGCCGCCGCATCCCGAGACCAGTGCTACAGCGGCGCAGGTAATGAGAAGATGGCCACCCTTCGGAAAGCTCTTCATTGTACGCGCTCCTCGCTCTCCGATGCTCCCTTCGCTCAGGGACGGACCGGAATAGGGAAACCCTTCGGCGCGACGCCCTAACTTCATCCAGACAACGCCGACTTCGCGCGCGACCTGCATGATCGCACCGACTCGGTCCCGCTCGGCAGCGGGGGCTCTTAGCGTCGAGGCGAGATGTCCACTTCTTTAGGACTGACCGTTACACCGTACGGATAATAGACACCATCCGTTATAGTCGCGATAGAGTCTCCGCCCGACGGATAGTTCCAATAAACCACGGAGCCGGTGCCGCTTCCCGACGCGGCGACGAGTTGCAATCCCGCAGAGTTTGACCCGGTGAAGTGATAAATCCAGGACTGCTCTTCGTTAAAAATACCGTTCAGACCGGTGATCCCTTTGTAAATCGCTTGGCCATCGCCCTTTACTTTAAAACGATAGGCTCCGTCCTCACCGATTACAAAGTATTTTCCGTCCCACGGAATGCCCGTGACATAGACCCAATTCCAGCTCGAACTGAGAAACGGGTTTACGGGAATGAAGCTCCTGCCGTGCTTGTCGAGCTCGGCAAACGACGAATATCGGCTGGCGGTATTGCTGACAAAACCGGCGACGAAGAGATCGCCTCGATTATTATAGGTACACGCGAGAGGAAAATAGACGCAGCAGAGCGTCGAATAGATGCGCGGCTTGCCGGACGCACGGCGATATATGGCGATGTCTCCACGGCCGTCGTAATCGAGGTTCGCTACAGCAAGATCACCGGTTGTCGGGTCGATGGAACATCCGTAGGGTGCGTTTCGCCGGGGGTCGCTTAGCACTCTGAGCGGGGTCTTGCCACCGTGCGCGAATTCAAAAATCTTGCTTGCATCCGAATCAGTTATATAGACGTCCCCTACTTCGTCTACGCACTCACCCATCGGCGCGCGAAAACCGGAGAGCTTGCCTACGAGATCGTGCTTCCAATAACGGTACACGGTGACTGTTCCGTTACCGTTAGAAACGTAAAGGAGATCCCACTGCGGCGCGCGGGAGAGCATCCAGGATCCGCCGCGATCGCCGCTGATCACGGTCGTGGGGCTTTGCGAAATCGCGCCCGGCGCGCCGATCGGCGGTTCCGACCTAGTGCACGCGGCGAGCAACACTGCAGCTCCGATAAGAAAAAGTCTGTAGCGGCTGCCGTGCGAGGCCTTCACTTCCAACTGAACACTACGAGGCCGTGAACTAATGTCGTGGTCTCTCTGCTACCGTCACGCCGAGTGGGAAGACGAAATTGCCCGTAAACACCGCAATCGCTGAACCGCCCGCCGGGTACTTAAAAACCTCGCCGTCGGTGTTATAGTTATCCGCGCAGTAGATGAGGCCCCTTACGATCCAGGTCTGCGCGCAGTCGCCGGCGCCGGAGAGCGTTACGGTGCCCTTCAATGTCGCCTGCGTTCCGCTGACGTTGTACTGATAGACCGCGTTCGTTCCCTGATCGACGACGGTGAGGTACTTGCCGTCCCATTGCACCGAGCCGGGGAACTGCACAACGTTGCTCGTCGTGATCGTTTGGAACTTATTGCTCCCCTTCGGCAGCTCGATAAGCTCGAAGCCCGAGCGGTCGCCGGTAAAGCCGTCGGCGAAGAGATTCCCCTGTGGGTCGTAGCCGTCAAAAAACTCTTCGTCCAACGGCGTGGTGTAAGCGGTGCCCGAGCCGCGCGCGTGCTTGAAGATGATGATGTCGCCGCCACCCGGCCCCGAATTGTTGTACAAGATCCCGACCGCCAGGTCGCCGCGGGCATTCATGGCGCAGCTCGACGGCGCGCCGATGGAATCGGAGAGCGTCTTGATCGGCGTCTGCGGAACCTTGTACTCGGTGATCTGGGTGTCGCCGCCGATGTTCCAGAAAGTCTTCTGCCCGTAGCCGTAGAGGACGTTCGTGCACCCTTGGCCGCCGTCGCCATAGATCGTGCCGATCTGCTTCGTGCTCTTCGGATAGTCGAAAATGCTGGCATAGGTCTCGTAGTCGCTGAAGATGTACTCAAAGTGCTTGTCCCCGTGCCGCTCGGGGACAATCGTCGCGAGCCGAGGCACCGGGTTCGGCGGCCGCGCTGCCGTTACCAGCCTGCCGTTCACGGAGAGCGTCCTACCGACGTACTGAAAACTGAGCGCGGCGTTTGACGGTGCGACCGGCGAGCCGCCGCCGCAGGCGGAGCACATCGCGAGTGCAACCAAAGGGCCGGCGTATTTCACTAAACCAGTCATATTCATTACGTTACTTTCTTGGGGGAAGACGTTTTCGGGCTTCGAGGTTGCGTTTCGCGTAGCGTTCGTGGATGCCTGCGCGCTTAGCGCTAGCCATATCCGCTATGGGCAGTGGTTACTGATGGAAAAATTGCACGGCGGTCGCCGGTCTTGCAGGCGAGGGAAGCGGTACTTCGAAGCCCGTTTCGTCACGACTGCATATGGAGCGAGGTTTCGGATGACGACCTTTAACAATCGCGTGCTTGTATTAACCACCGGAGCAGTTCTCGCAACTTCGGCGTGTGGCGGGAACGCTGCAGTTCCGAGCTACACGTCGCAAGTCTCTGCGTCCTCGGCGAGCTCCATCGTCCCGAACGACACGACCTCAATCCTGAAAAAACTTACTAAGGACGTCGAGATCGGCAGGACAGTCGATCCGAAAAATGGCGACATGGGTCCGCGCGCAATCTCGCTGGTCCGAGCGACCTTTGGACTCAAGGAAGGGCAGCTGCTCGTTTGCAACTTCGACGACTCTGCGGGCACTGCCGGAAAAGGCAGCACCATCGAAGTGCTTGATCCCCACCGGAACTCTACACCGGTGACCTTTACGCAAAGCCCCAAGCTCGAGGGCTGCGATGGCGATGCGATCACTGCGGGAAATCAAGTCTACGGCGCGGGGCTGGTAAGCAGTCTCGTTTCGCAGTTCACGCAAACCGGCCAGCTCAAGAAGAGCTACTACCGCTCTCCCATCCAGGTTCCGTTCGCCGATGCCGATGCATTTTGCGGCGAGGCTTATGCCCCCGAAGACATCTACGTTGCGGATTCGAAGACCGGCGCAATCATCAAGCTGTCGTTCCTCCCCGTTAGCCGCTCCGGCAAGGTGAAAATGACCGAAGTTATTAGCGGTTTCGCGGTCAATAAGAGCTCCGGTTGGAGCGTCTTGGGACCATCCGGAATCCAATACAATAATCACAAAACCGGTAATCTTTGCAACGACACCCTTTATATCGTGGACGGCGTCGATAACACGGTCGTCGCGATTTCGAACGCCAGCAACCTGCTCGAGAAGGACGAAATCGTCGTGCTACCCGGTGGCAAGAGGTTCAAATGCGCTCACCCCAAAGCCACGTGCGCGACGCTCGTCTATAGCGGCTCTCCGCTTAATGCGCCGGTAGCATCGGCTCTTCTACCGAACGGAAATCTTATCGTTGCCAACACCAAAGGCGGAAACACGCTTGTGGAGCTGACACCGGCGGGGCAGATACTTGCCACCAAAACAATCTACAAGAGCCGGATTGCTCACATCTTCGGGCTCCTCGCGACCGGCACGAGCGATCGCGACACCGCGCTGTTTTATACCGATACCAAAACGAACACGCTGCAACTACTCGAGCGATAGCTCCGCCGCAACCCGGAGACGCAAATCGGCGGCTCGCCGTCCCCGCCGCTAAGCTTAGAAAGCCATGACAGGCGCCCCCAAAAGTGCTAGACTGGTGCCCTAGCAGGCGGCCGCAGGGTTTCCACCTGCCTCAATGCCCTGAGCAATACCGGTGCACATATCACGGGCCCCGTACCTCACTTGTATAGGCACATTGGAGCTGCTCCTCGCGTCGTGCTGCCCACTGGTCTGCGCGCCATCGCCGTCGCCGGAGCCCCCGCAAACCAATCTTGTTGAGGCACAACCTGATACGAGCTACGGCCGGGGCGGCCGCGCAGTCGCCGTTTCCGTCTATGCCGGCAGCAATCAAGTAGCTATCGCCGCTAGTGAAAGCGGCGGTCTATTCAAGACTACAAACGGTGGACAAACGTGGTCGCACATCGATTCGTTCACGCCATTTCGAATGT
>JAFAHB010000018.1 GCA_019237435.1 Vulcanimicrobiota bacterium | reverse complement strand
ACGTGCGCGTTCCGATCGGCGTCTTCGCCGCCGTTACGGGTGTGAGCGGGAGCGGGAAATCGACACTCGTGAACGAGGTGCTGGTGCGCGCGCTCAATCAGCATTTGCACCGGCAGCCGCCCGGAGGCACGTACGGCACCGTCAAGGGCGCAGCCCAGCTCGACAAGCTCGTCGTGATCGATCAATCGCCGATCGGCAGGACGCCGCGCAGCAATCCCGCGACGTACACCGGAACTTTCGATCACATCCGCGAGCTGTTTTCGCTCGTGCCGGAGTCGCGAATGCGCGGGTACACGCCCGGCCGATTCTCGTTCAACGTCAAAGGCGGACGCTGTGAAGCCTGCCAAGGCGATGGCATCATCAAGATCGAGATGCACTTTCTACCCGACGTTTACGTGCCTTGCGAGGTCTGCAAGGGCAAGCGCTACAACGCGCAAACGCTCGAAATAAGATACAAGGGCAAGACGATTGCGGACGTGCTCGAGATGCGCGTGGACGAAGCGGCCGAATTCTTCAGCGCGATACCGCGCGTGCGCGGAAAGCTGCGGACGATCTGCGACGTCGGCTTGGGCTACATCAAAATGGGTCAACCAGCCACCACCCTATCCGGCGGCGAGGCGCAGCGCGTCAAGCTCGCGACCGAGCTGTCGCGCCGCTCGACCGGCCGAACCTTCTACGTTTTGGACGAGCCGACGACCGGTTTGCACTTCGCCGACATCCACAAGTTGCTCGAGGTGCTCGAGCGTTTGGTTAAGCTCGGTAACACCGTGCTCGTGATCGAGCACAACCTCGACGTCATCAAGACGGCCGACTATCTGGTCGACCTCGGCCCGGAGGGCGGCGATCGCGGCGGTACGGTCATCGCAATCGGTACGCCGGAGGAAGTCGCGCGTAACGAGCGGTCCTACACCGGTCAGTATCTGGTTCCGGTGTTGCGCGATCAGCGCGCCGTAGGTCATCACCGTCCCGACGATGCCGAGCTCGAGCGGCTCGAACGCGAGAATCTCTTCGCGCTGCACGAGCTTGGCGAAAGCGGCTCCCTCGACTCCGCTCGGGACAAGCTTCCAGTCGAAGCGTAGATTGCAATGGCGACGTTCTCGATCGCGATGCTCGTTTGCTCGGACCTGAAACGCTCGCGTGATTTTTACCGCGACGTGCTCGACTTGCCGGTGCTTCAAGACCTTCCCAAGCGCCCCGTGCGCTTTGCGCTTGCCGACGGCGCGGTTTTGAGTCTGCACCGAAAAAGCGACGTGCTGGCGGTTCGACCCGGATCGTTGCAGCTTGGGTTCGTGGTCGAGAACGTCGACGAGTTTGTGCGAAACTGCGTCGCGCTCGGCGTTCCGCTCTTTCAAGATCCCTACGACGAGCCGTTCGGCCGCATCGCAATCATCGGCGACCCCGACGGTTACCCGATTCAAGTAGCGACGCTCGCCAAGCGATGAGCCCTCGACTCCGCTCGGGCCAGGGCCCCCGGCAGGCGCGGAGCGCCGGCATTGCTCCGCGCGCCGAGTCGTTGCGCGAGCAGATCGAAGAGGCGAACTACCGCTACTATGTGCTTGACGACCCGCAAATTACCGACGCGGAGTTCGACGCACTGCTGCACGAGCTGATCGAGCTCGAGAATGCGCATCCGGAGTTGCGCACGCCCGATTCCCCGACGCAGCGCGTCGGCGCGATCGCCTCGGAGCGCTTTGCCCCGTTCGAGCACGCGCGACCGATGCTCAGTTTGGCCAACGCGGTAACCTCGGACGAGCTGCGCGCCTTTGACGAACGCGCGCGCAAGGCCGCCGGCACGTCGCGCGTTGCGTATGTGTGCGAGCTCAAGATCGACGGCCTCGCTGTCGCGCTCGACTACCGCAACGGATCGCTAGCGCGCGGCGGCACGCGCGGCGACGGCCGCATCGGTGAGGACGTCACGGCAAATCTGCGCACCGTCAAAACGATTCCGCTTAGGTTGCGAGTGCCGGCGTCCGTTGAAGCGCGGGGAGAAGTCTATTTGCGCAAGACCGACTTCGAGCGGCTCAACGCCGCACGCGAGCACGAGGGCTTGCCCGTCTTTGCCAATCCTCGCAACGCCGCCTCGGGCGGCGTACGTCAGCTCGACCCGGCGCTCACCGCGCAGCGGCGCCTCTCGTTCTTCGCCTATCAGTTAGTTTCCGACGAAGGCTTGCGCACGCAGTGGGAGGCGTTGCGCAGGCTCGCGGCGCTGGGCCTTCCCGTCAATCCGAATGTGGCGCGGGCCGAGGCGCTCGAGGACGTGCTCGCATATTGCCGGCGATGGGAAGAGCGGCGCGACGATCTCGACTACGAGATCGACGGCGTCGTCGTGAAAGTCGACGACTTCGCGTTACAGGAGCGGCTGGGCGTCGTGGCGCGCGATCCGCGATGGGCGATTGCGTTTAAGTTCAAGCCGCGGGAGGCTCGTACAAAGCTGCTCGACATCGCAGTGAGCGTAGGCCGCACCGGTACGCTGAATCCCAACGCGGTGCTCAAGCCCGTGCAAATCGGCGGCGTGACGGTCAAGAGCGCCACGCTGCACAACATCGATTACATCAAGAGCAACGACATCCGGATCGGTGACACGGTGTTGGTGACCCGCGCCGGCGACGTTATCCCACGCGTGGTCGGTCCCGTGCTCGTCGAGCGTACGGGCAAAGAGCACCGCTTTCGAATGCCGGATCGCTGTCCGGTCTGCGGGGCCGACGTCGACCATCCGCCGGGCGAAGCGATGTCGCGCTGCACGAATGCGGCATGCCCGGCGCAAGTTTACGAGCGCGTTCGCCACTTCGCATCGCGAGGAGCGATGGACATGGAAGGGCTGGGCGACGTCATGGCCCAGCAGCTTACCGATCTTGGTTTAGTGCGCGACATCGCCGACATCTATAAGCTGGACCGCGCCGCGCTCGAGCGCGTCCCGCGCATGGGGCCCAAGAGCGTCGAAAACCTGCTGCGCAATATCGAGCGCTCGAAGCAGCGCGGGCTCGCGCGGCTGCTCTACGGGCTGGGGATTCGTTTCGTCGGCACGCAGACCTCCGCAATCCTTGCCGGGGATTTCGGCACGATCGACGCTATCGCGGAAGCGAGCGAGAGCGAGCTGCAGCGCAGCGAAGGCATCGGCCCGGAGGTGGCGGGCAGCGTCGCGCTCTTCTTTAAACAGGCTGCCAACGGCGAGATGATCGCACGGCTCAAACACGCCGGCGTCGACACGACGGCGCCCAAACGCCCGCGTGCCGCCGAGGGAAAGCTCACCGGCAAAACGTTCGTCCTGACGGGAACGCTGGAGAACCTCACTCGCGAGGAGGCGATGCAACTCATCGTTAGGGCCGGCGGCAAAGTGACCGGCTCGGTCAGCAAGAAGACCGACTATGTCGTCGCCGGCGCCGACCCGGGGAGCAAACTTACGAAAGCCGAATCGCTCGGGATTCCCGTAATGGACGAGGTGGGACTTCGTAAATTGCTCCGCTGACCGGCGGCAATGCTTCGCCGAGCGACTCCGCGACGTCGCGGGCGATCACGCCGATCCGACGTCGTCGGGAGGCGTATTGCCCCGCCAAACCGTGCCAATAGGCACCGGCGCGCGCTGCGTCGACGGGCGATAATCCCTGCGCGAGCAGCGTTGCGATGATGCCGGTGAGCACGTCGCCGGTTCCGGCCGTCGCGAGCGCATTCGTCCCGGTCGGATTGATATGCAGCGGTCCCGAGCCGTCATAGATCAACGTATCCGAGCCTTTGAGCAAGGTCGTAATGCCGGTGCGATCGACGAACTCTCGGATTCGTTCGACGCGCATCCCCGGCGCGACGGTGCCTCGCCCGGATAGACGCGCGAACTCGCCGGCGTGCGGCGTCACGACGCTGGGTTTTCGGCGCAGGAGCTCCAGTCGTTTGCTCAAGTGAAAGAGCCCGCTCGCGTCGATCACCATCGGCAGCGTATTGGCTGCGACGAATCGAGCGAATATTTCGGCGGTGCGATCGTCCAAACCCAAGCCGGGCCCGATCGCGACGGCGCCGTTCCGTTTGGATATCTCCAACAGTTCGTCGACGATGGCTTGCGGCGCCGCCGTATCCGACAGTTCGACGACGACTTGTTCGACGAGATGCATACGCAGGGCCGGAGCCGCCGAACTCGTCGTCGCGACGGTCACGTAGCCTGCGCCGGCACGCGCCGCACCCAGCGCGCACAAGACGGCGGCCCCGGGGAACTGCGCCGATCCCGCAATGATTAGCGGCGCGCCGGCCGCACGTTTTTCCGTATCGCTCTCGCGCTGCGGCAGCAACCGCAAGAACGCCGCATCGTCCAGCGCGGCGAACTGCCGGGGCAGCGACGCAAGAATCGCGTCGTCGATACCGATGCTGCCGACCCAGAGCTCACCAACGTATCCCCGCGCGGGCTCGAGCAGCAGCCCGGGCTTTGCGGCCGCAAGCGTGACCGTAACGCTCGCTCTCACGGCGTCCTCGCTCACTGCGCCGGTAAGCGCGTCGGTACCGCTCGGGATATCGATGGCGAGAACTGCGCGATCGCGCGCATCCAACGCTCGCGCAAGGTGACGGTACTCAGCCGGCAGCGGCAGACGAGCGCCGGTGCCGAATAGCGCGTCGACTCCGACCGCACCGTTCAGAAGTCCGCGTGCCTCGTGCTCATCGCCGGGCAATGGCACGGTCCGCACGTTGGCGCCTCGCGCTCGGCTCTCTGCGGCCGCGCGCGCTTCGGATCGGCGCCCAGAAGGGTCGGCCGCAATAGTGCATTCGTACAACGGCGAAAGCTCCGCAAGTGCCGCGAACGCGTCGCCGCCGTTGTTGCCCGGACCCGCAAACGCAACGATGGGCCGATCGGGTGCGGTCATGGCGCGAAGCCGCTCGGCAATGCGTTTGCCGGCGTTACGCATCAGTTCGTCCTCGCCAACTTGCGCGATCGCTTGCGCGTCGGCGCGGCGTGCGGCATCGGGCGCGAGGACGTAGATCACGATTCCAAGATCACGACGGCAGCCGCGACCGACGTCGTGTGCGTTATGCTTAAGTGAACCGTACGTACCCCGCGGGTTTCCATTAGGCTCGCGGCTCGCTCGCGCAGCTCGATCGCCGGTTTGCCGCTGCGCGCGTGCGTGACGCCGATCCAGCGCCATGGAATCGCATGTCCGAAGGCCTTACGCGTAGCCTCCTTTGCCGCAAAGAAGCCGGCGAGGCGTTCCGGCCAGTTGCGCTTGCGCATCGCGTACGACATCTCGCGCTCGGTGTAGATTTTGCGCGCAAACCATGCCAGCTTGCTCTCGTCGAAGCGATAGCGCGCGACCTCCGCCAAGTCGATGCCGACTCCAACGATCACACGCGACGACTTCGCGCATTCGGCAAGTTTTGCCCGCGTCCGGCGCGAAGAAGCGCCTACGAGATGGAATCGCGGATCTGCATCGTACCGATCAATAGCGTCGATGCCGCGTTCTTGGATCGTCTCGCCATTTGTCTCGAGGAACGATTTCTTGCAACTGCCCGCGTCGAACGCTCGCTGGTTCTGCCGCGCAGCTCTCTCAACGCGACGCGAGGGCAGCTCTTCGTACCAACGTTGAACATGAAAGTCCAGCGCGCGCACCCCGATGCCGATGGCATCATCTTGACGGTCACGGACTTCGATCTTTACAAGACGTCGCACCGTTTCGTCTTCGGCGATGCCGATGAATCGCAGGGCATCGCCGTGGTCTCGATTCATCGGCTGCGATCCGAATTTTACGGCGAGGCGTCCGACAGCAACGTGCTGTTCCAGCGAATGCTCAAGGAATCGATCCACGAGCTCGGCCACGCCTTCGGCCTGAAGCACTGCTACAACGCGCGCTGCGCGATGTATTATTCGAATTCGATCTTCGAAACCGACAACAAGATGCCGCACTTTTGCGAAATTTGCGATCGGCGGCTCACGCGCACCCGTAACGAACAGCCCTAAGGGCGAACGACGCGCGCGTCCGCGAGCGAGACGATTTCGCTGCTGCCGTCTTCCCGCAGGATTCGCAAGCCGCCGTCATCGCCCAGAGCTTGCGCGGTCGCCTCGAACGGCGCGCCGCCCTCATCGAGCGCGATGCGATAGCGCCGGCCGGGGAGCTCCGCGGCGGCTTCCCAGGCGGCCGCTATCCGAGGCGGGTGATCGAGCATGAACAGCGTGCGCTCGCACTTTAGCAAAATGCCCTTCAGCAACGCCGCGCGGTCGACGAGCGCAACGTCGTCACAGTATACCGGCGGCGGTTCGATGCCGGCGTCGGCGCCGGGTCGCTTGACGTTGATGCCGACGCCGCAGGCGACGCGCGCACGCAGCCCTATCACGCTCGATTGGCAGAGCACGCCGGCTAGTTTGCGCTCGTTCAGCAACAGATCGTTGGGCCACTGCAACGTCGTACTGACGCCGAAATGGAGGAGCGCGTCACGCACCGCAAGTGCGATCCAATACGGAACGACCCACAACCGCTGCGTATCGACGCATCGCGGTAGGATCGTGGTAAAGAGCAACGACGTTCCCGCCGGCGCAAGCCAGAGCCGTCCCTTTCGACCCGCTCCGCGCCGCTGAAACTCGGCGACGATGGTGTGGCCGCCGAAGCGATCGTCGTCGAGCAACTCGGCGGCGTCGGCGTTGGTGCTCGCCGTCTCTTCGACGTACGCAATCGATGCAAACGCAGTACCGGCGAGCTCGCGCGCCACGCTCTCGTAGGGGCCTGCCCGCAAATCCATCGTGGCCTGTCATGCTGAGCGCGTCGAATCATGACCTGCTGAGCCTGTCGAAGCGCGACCGGCGTCGCAGGGGAGGGCAACCAAACAACGTAAGGCGCCTATCATGCCCATTGACCGGACGCTCATTCTCATCAAGCCCGATGCCGTTTCGCGCGGCTTGATCGGCGAAATCACCTCGCGCATCGAGCGGCGCGGCTACATAGTCTCGGCGATGAAGCTCGTGCAACTCGACGGCGAACGCGCGCGCGCACACTACGCCGAACACAAAGGAAAGCCGTTTTTCGCCGATCTCGTCGCGTTCATCACGAGCGCGCCGCTGGTCGCAATGGCCGTCGAGGGCGAGGGAGCCATCGCAGGGTGCCGCCAGATCATCGGCGCGACGAACCCGCTCGACGCGGCACCGGGCTCGATTCGAGCCGATCTGGCACAGACTATCGGTCGCAATCTCGTGCACGGAAGCGACGGTGCCGCCAGCGCGAAGCGCGAGCTCGACCTGTTCTTCGAAGACAAGGATTTCGTTTCGCGCCGCCACGATCTCGAGCGCTGGATCAAGGAGTAAAGCTCGTAACGTGTCGCTTGAATCGTTGCGTGGCGGCGGCAATCCGCTGATTGAAGGAGTGCATGCGCGTGAAGTGCTCGACTCGCGCGGAAACCCGACGGTCGCCGTAACCGTTGCGACGAGCTTCGGCGCCGTCGAAGAAGCGATGGTGCCTTCGGGCGCTTCGACCGGGGAGCACGAAGCCGTCGAGTTGCGCGACGGCGACAAAGCGCGATACTGCGGCAAGGGCGTGCGCAAGGCGGTGCAAACCGTCAATGAGGTTCTCGGACCGGCGATCGAAGGTCTCGATGCGACCGCGCAGCGCGAGATCGATGCGAAGCTCGTCGAGCTCGACGGCACGCCGAACAAATCGAATCTCGGCGCGAACGCGATTCTCGGCGTCTCGCTCGCCGTGGCGCGCGCGGCCGCCGTCAGCCTGTCGATGCCGCTTTTTCGTTATCTCGGGGGACCGTCGGCCGCGACGCTGCCGGTGCCGATGATGAACGTGATCAACGGCGGCAAGCATGCGGAGGGGGCGCTCGAGTTTCAGGAGTGCATGATCGTGCCGCTCGGCGCCGCGAGCGAGACGGAAGCGGTTCGATACGGCAGCGAAGTCTTTCATGCGATCGGCGCGATCTTGCACGAACGTGGTTGGCCGCGGCTGGTTGGCGACGAGGGCGGCTACGCTCCGCCGCTCGCGACGCCGCAGCAAGCGCTCGACCTGATCGTTGCCGCCATCGAACGAGCCGGCTACAAGCCGGGCAGCGATGTAGCGATCGCGCTCGATCCCGCCTCGAGCGAGTTCTACCGCGACGGCAAGTACTATCCGCTCTCGCGCGACCGCAGCGCCAGCGTTGACGATATGATCGCGCTCTATGCCGAGCTCTGCGATCGTTATCCGATCGTCTCGATCGAGGACGGCCTCGCGCAAGAGGATTGGCCCGGGTGGCAGAAACTGACCGCTGCGCTCGGCAAGCGGATTCAGCTCGTCGGCGACGACCTCTTCGTGACGAACGTGAAGTTCCTCGAGCGCGGAATCCGGGAAGGCGCCTCAAACGCGATCTTGATCAAGCTCAATCAGATCGGAACCCTGACCGAAACGCTCGATTGCATCGCGATGGCGCAAAAGGCCGGTTACGGAGTCGTCATCTCGCATCGATCCGGTGAAACCGAGGATACGACGATCGCCGACCTTGCCGTTGCGACCGGTGCGGGCCAGATCAAGACCGGTTCGCTCTCGCGCAGCGATCGCACCGCAAAGTACAATCGCCTCATGGCGATCGAGGAGCAACTCGGGCCGGCCGCGTGTTACGCCGGCGCATCGATCTACTAGACTTTCAAAATTTTGGGTGCGGCGCTGCCGCTCCAGACGAAGCGGTACGTTTCAGCCTTCGCGACGTTCACGACCAGCGGCGGCCGAAAACAAGCGATGCACGTGCCGCCGGCGTTGCGTACGCTCGGATAGACGACCCCGAGGGAGCCGGCCGCCAGCAACGCCTCCGCGAGTTGCTGCGATGCGACGTAGCTTGCGGGATCCAAACACGCCGCGAAGCGTTTCGCTCCCCGAAGGTCGTGGAAGTCGGCGCTGAAGTCCGCCTTGTAGTCGTCGAACGTCACCTCGTCTTCCAGTACGCCGACCTCGACTAGATCTATCGTCTTGTGAAAGGCGACCTCGGCGATCGCCGTTTCCGTTTCGAACCCGCAGTACCACGCGCCACGGTCGGGGCCGTTGAACCGGCTGCCGAGAGGATGCGGATGCGTAAATGCCGCGTTGACGATCTGCGAGTACGGCAGGCCGAAGACGAGCTCGTGGACGTCGATGCCGGCAGGGACGCCGCCCTCGATCAGCGTGCGTTCGTTAGTGGCGATATCGAGTTTGAAGACATCGTCGAGGTGACGCGGCGAGTCGGCAATGCGGTTCAGCACGCTCGGGCCATGCTTCGATGCTATCAGGCGATGCGTGTCGTTGCGCCGGATTAACGATAGCGGCGGAGGTTTGTTAGACGCCGCCACGGCGGGCGTCGAGCAGCCGGCGTACCAGCGCGATCGCCGGAATGCCACCGCGAATCATGTATGCAAGCGGCGTGACGCCGCGAAACACCGGGCTCGCGTTCGGTAGCGTTATCCATCCGTCGGCCAGCGATTTGCCGTGAAGAATGTTGAGCGCCTTGAAGATGCCGACGAGATACGAGACGCGCAACATGGTATCGGCGTCGAGCGTGCGCCGCGGCGATTTCTTCATCGCGTAATACGTGCTGCTGGCCATCCCGCCCAGCAGCTGCATCGCATCCTCATCGCGCAGATTCCAGCATCTAACGAGGTTGAAGAAGGCCCGCAGGGCCGACGGCCCGAGACGCTTGCGCTCCTGCGGCGAGGTGATATCGACGAGCTCGGGCGGGGAGTAGCGGCTCGCGGGGTATGCGACGGCGGTCATCTTCTTGTTGTCCTCTTTGGGAGATTATACACTCCAGAATCGTAGGCCGCAAGTCCGGAACGCCGGGCCGGACGCGGCTGCTTGCGGCGCGGCCAGAGCCGGGAGCGCCAACCGCGGCGGCAGAACGTAACCGCGACGTGAACAAGGCCGTTGCGAAGGCAGGCCTGCTTCGACCACCGCGAGTCAAGACGCGCGGGCATCTCGACGTTAGGCTCTTCGGTCATCTGGAAGTCGCCCTGGACGGCGATCGAGTCGCGCTCACGACTCCGCGTAAGTCGCTGCAGGTTCTCGCGTACTTGTTGCTTCATCGCAGCAGCGCCGTCTCACGCGAGTACTTGGCCTTCCTGCTCTATCCCGACGACGAAGAGGGCTCCGCGCGAGCCAAGCTTCGAGCGACGTTGAGCGAGCTCGGCAAGGTTTTGCCGCAACCGTTCGAGCGGTACGTCACGATCGAAACGGATAAGGTTGCGTGGAATCCGGCCGCAAGCGTGTGGATCGACGTCGAGGCGTTTGCCCAAGCCGAGCGCGATCCCGCTCGCATTGCGGAGGCGATCGAGCTCTATCGCGGCGATCTGCTTCCCGAGGTCTACGACGAATGGCTCGACGTCATTCGCACGCGCCTGCGAGACGCGTACCTGCGTTGCCTCACGGATCGCGTTTCGGAAGCCCGGCGAAACGCAAACCTCGCGCTCGCTATTGACACGGCTCGCCGAATTTTGGCTCTCGATCCCTGGCGCGAGGACGTCGTACGGCGTGTCGTCGCGATGCGGTACGAGAGCGGCGACCGCGCCGGCGCGCTCAGCGAATATGCCGCATTCGTCAAACGGCTGCGTAACGAGCTCAACACCGAGCCGATGGCGGAGACGGTCGCGGTCGCGGAGCGTATATCGCGTGGCGAAGCCCCGGAAACTAAAGAGCGCGATGTTGAAAGCGCGCCGGCCACCGGACGAGCCGGCCTATTTCCCTTCGTCGGGCGACGCAATGAGATGGAACGCTTGCTCGAAACCTGGAGTCGCGTCGCGCGCGGGCGCGGAGCCTGCGTCTTCGTCAGCGGCGAGCCGGGCATCGGGAAGTCTCGGCTCGTTGCCGAGCTATCGCACGCGGTGGAAGAGCGCGGTGGGCGCGTGCTCGTCGGCGCGACGAGTTCGCCGGAGACCGTTCCTTACGAAAGCTTCGTCGACGCGTTACGTTTTGCGCTGCCGCTGATTGCGGCGCTCAAACCGGGCATCGCGCTGGCCGGCGTCGCAACGCTGCTACCGGAGATCCACGCGCGCGCCGAGTTGCCGGCGCTACCGCGTCTCGACGCTGAAAACGAGCGAGTGCGGCTCTTTGAATCGCTCTTCCGATGCATTGCGGATCTCGCCGCCGTTCGACCCGTGCTGCTCGTGTTGGAGGATCTCCATTGGGCGCAGACCGCGTCGATCGAGCTGCTGCGTTTCTTGCTACGCCGAATTGCCGGTGTGCCGGTGATGGTCGTGGTCACCTATCGCGACGAGGAAACGATTCGACTCAATGCGCTGCATCGTTTGCGGCGCGAGGCGCGCACGATGACGAGCGTGCAAAATCTCTGGCTTGGCAGCCTTTCGACCAGCGACGTTCGCGAGCTCGGCAAGAAGCTGCCGCAAATCGGCAAACGAAACGCCGAAGCATTGGTTGCCGCATCGCGAGGTAATCCGCTCTTTCTCATCCAGTTGGCGGCCGATGCGAGAGAAAGCGAGTCCCTAGCCGCGCCGGCTTCACTGCGCGAAGCGGTCGGACGGCGCATCGAGCGGCTGTCGGAGGGTGCGCGAACGATCGCCGAAATCGCTGCATGTATCGGCGATCGCTTCTCCCGCGAGGCGGTGCGCGAGGTCAGCGCTTGGAACGATCCCTCGTTGACCGACGCTCTCGACGAGCTGCTCGATCGG
>JAFAHB010000202.1 GCA_019237435.1 Vulcanimicrobiota bacterium | reverse complement strand
CATCGCGATGGCGAGCTTTTCACCCCGGCGGCTCAACCGCAGCGGTTGCATTGGGTCGCGCTGCGCTTCGAGCAAGCCTTCCGCTTCGAGTTGCCGCTTTGCCTTGCTGACCGATACGCGGCTGACGTTGAGATAACGCGCCAGTGCCGCAGCTCGCACCGGGCCTTCCGTCCCGAGCTGATAGATCGCCTTGACGTAATCCTCGCGGGCCCGGGCCGGCGAACGGTCCGATCCTACCGCGAGCAGCTCCGCCGTGTTAGCCATGGGTAACGCTAACCATGGTTAACGCATTTGCCCGCGCGGCCGCCGCTACCTTCCGCGAAATGAGCGTCGAAACAGATGGCGAAGCAAGCCCGCCAGAAGGAGCACTGAGCGATGCGAACTTCACGTTCTAGCCGTTGTCTGGGGCATCTGTGCACGCTAACGCTCGTGGCGGGGTGCGGATCGCCCTCATCCTCCGGTGCCCCCCCCCGCTTTCGGCACAACCTCAAGCAGCGGTTCGTTCAACGCGACAGGCGCTGCTCTATGCGTCCGGTGGCAACGGCGTTTATTATTTCAGTTATCCGAGCGGTAAGCCGCTGGGGCGGCTGAGCGGCTTCGATAAGAACTTCAATCCCGGAGGACTGTGCATCGACAACGCCGGCGATGTATTCGTCACCGGCTTTCTAGCGGGAGAGTCAACCGACGTTGAAACCAGCCAGATCTACGAGTTTATGCACGGCGGAACGACGCCGATCGCAAAACTAGCCGAAAAGGACGTCGCCGCCGGCTGTTCCGTCGATCCCACGACGGGCGACCTATCGGTTTCCAACTACTTTAACAAGTACCAGGACCGGGGCAGCGTGGCGCGTTTCATCGGTGCGCGCGGGAAGCCGACGTACTACGTCTATCCGAAAACTTCGCAGTTTCACTTCTGCGCTTACGACGATGCCGGTAATCTCTTTATATCGCGGGGCACCAACGGCCTCGAAGAACTACCGCACGGCGAGACGACATTTCAGGACATCACGCTCAGCAACGGCGCTCTCGCAAGCAGCGTTCAATGGCGCCGCGGGGAGCTCGTCGTTTCGAGTTACGTTCCCGATAGTAGGGGGCCGATGTCTCTGTACCGCACGAAGGTTTCGAATGACACCGCAACGGTCGTCGGGACGACGACGCTGTCAAGCCCTCCCGAAAAGGACTCAACCGGTCAGTTTTGGATTGACGGCGCAAACGTGGCTGGACCAATCGGCAACCATCTTTTCGTGTGGAGCTATCCCGGCGGCGGCAATCCTATTAAGAGGCTGCACGCGCTCGCGGGCTGGGTCGGCGTGACGGTAAGCCGATAATCGAACGCGCTACGGAGGCGCGAAGTGGCCTTCGTCGCCGTACGGTAAGAACAGCGTGAATTCGCGCTGGAAGCGTAGCTTGACGGCGCCCGTCGGACCGTTGCGGTGCTTTGCGATAATGAACTCGGTGAGATCCGGTTCGGGCGTTTCCGGATTGTAGTAGCCGTCGCGATAGAGAAACGCGACGATATCGGCCTCTTGTTCCAGCGAGCCGGAATCGCGCAAATCTGCAAGCATGGGCCGTTTCTCGCTGCGCAGCTCGACGCCGCGATTGAGTTGCGCGAGCGCGACGATCGGCACGCTGAGATCTTTTGCCGTAGCCTTGAGCGTCCGGCAGATTTCAGAAAGCTCCTCATTGCGATTGACGTTACGGCTTAAAACTCCAGGGCGCACGAGCTGCAAGTAGTCGATGAAGATCGCGCCGAGGCCGACGGTCGACTTTAGGCGGCGGCAGCGGCTGCGTACGTCGGTCACGGTCAGCGCGCCGAGATCGTCGAGATAGATCGGCAGGTCGTTGATCGCGCCCATCGCGCGCGAGATCTCTTCCCACTGATGCGTCTTGATGTTGCCGCGCCGCATGTCGTTCATCGAGATGCGCGCCTCGGAGCAGATTAGGCGCTGAATCAGCTCGTTATTCGACATTTCCAACGAGAAGAACGCGATGGGCGCGCCTTCTTCGCGCGCAACCGCAACGGCCATATTGAGCGCGAACGAGGTTTTGCCCATGCCCGGCCGTGCCGCGATGATGACGAAGTTTCCGGGTTGAAAACCGGTGGTCATCGTGTCGATGTCGCGGAAGCCGGCCGTCAAACCCGTTCGGTCGCCGCGCATGTGGTAGAGCCGATCGATATGATCGAAAGCTTCCTTCATCAGGCGACTTACGGGCATGAATTCGGTGATCCCGCGGCGCTCGCCGATGCTATAGACTAACTGCTCGGAGCGATCGAGCGCGCCGTGCACGTCTTCTTCGCCTTCGTAGCCGAGCCCCGTGATTTGCGTGCCGGCATGGATGAGCGAGCGCAGCACCGATTTCTCGCGCACGATCGTCGCGTAATAGCGTGCCGACGCTGCCGTCTGGACCGTGTCCATCAGCGCGCTGATGTACGAAAGGCCGCCCACGCGCTCCAACGCGCCGCGCCGCCGCAGGTCCTCGGCGACCGTGATCTTATCGAGCGGCTCGCCGCGTTCGTAGAGCTCGAGGAGCACGGCGAAGATCGTTTCGTGAACGTGCGCGTAGAAGTCGGTCGGGCGCACGATCTCGCCGACCGCGGCGAGCATCTCCCGATCGACGAGCACGGAACCGATGACCGCCATCTCCGCTTCGAGATTGTTGGGCGGAATGCGTTCGATCGGAGCCGGAATCGGTTGTGCGGTCATTGGCGTCGGCCCGCTTTGCGGCGCCGCAGCGGTGGACGCCTTGTGAGCCCCCTGTGCATAGCTAGAAAATTAGGCGAGTAGTGTGCCAGACGTGGTGGCACACTGCGCTTTAGCTTCACCCGAGCCGAGCGGAGTCGGCCCAGCGCTCGCCAAAACTGTTGCGTGCGATCATGATCGAACCCAAAGTCCCCGCGTCACTCGACCCATTGGCCCGCGAAATTCTCGAGCAACTGCGTGGCGACGCGCGAGTTGCCAATGTGGTTCTAGGCGGCGGAATCGCGTTGGCGCATTACGTCGAGTATCGACCAACCCGTGACATCGACGCCTGGTGGGGCACCGCACGTATGGAAGAGGCACGCGTTGCAATTGCGTCGGCGGTTAAGGCCGTTGCGGAACGGCACGGCCTCGGCGTTCGCCAGCGTTCGTGGGGAGAAACCCTATCCTACGAAATTATGGACATGCAAGAAAATCGCGTCGTCTTCGCGTTTCAGATCGCCCCCCGGGATATCCAGCTAGAGGAGCCCCGACCAAGCGAGTGGAGCCCCCTCCTACTTGAAACTCTAACCGATAATTTGGGGTCGAAGATGAACGCCTTGGTCGACCGTGGAGCACCGCGCGACTTCCTCGATATCTATGAGCTTATGGCTAGAGGCCTCTACACGCCCCAAGATTGCTGGTCAATCTGGCAACGCAAGAATCCGGATGCGGACGGAAGGGCCGCTCGCAATAAGGTGCTGCACAATCTGCTCAGCATCGAAGCCCGTACGCCGCTCGACTCCGTTTCGGCGGCGGAACGTCAAACCGCGCAGCGCCGGCGCATCTTCTTCAAGACGGAGTTCGTACGCAACGATGCATCTTGATACTGCCGTTTATCCCGATCGTGAGCCGCCTGAGACCTTGGAAACGCTCGAAGAGAAGGCCGACTACGTCCATCGCATCTGCTCGGCCTGGGATTTCGGGATCTTGCCCGACGAGTCGACATTCGAACTACTTGCTGGATGGCGCAACGTTTTCGAGCGCTTCCCGATCTTTGGGTCTCCGGCGTTCGATGCGTTCTGCGAGCGGTTCGCTTGGCCGCACGGGACCGGGCAAATTTTCCGAGCGCGCTACGAAGTCCTCGACGCGCGCGAAGAGAGAACCGATCCTGTTCGCAACCTGGTTTAGCGCGGGTGCAGCCGCAAGCGGGTCGGCTGCTACGGGCCGTCTTTTCGCGTCAATCCTGCTGCGCGAACGTCTTGTCGCCTTCGTCGTCTTTGTCGACGCCTTTCATGCCCGGCGCTCGGCCGATTCAGAAAAGATCAGGGCTCCTTACTACTTTCAGAAAACTCACGGTGCGAACTATCGCACGCTAGCGAGAAGCAGACCCTGGCGACAATACTAGACCATTGAGCAAATACGACGTCGTGATATGCTTAATGTTCCACTCCGGATAGCCGCCCTGTGGGTATGGCCAGCGAGAAACGCGGTACCCCAAATGGTAATCGATGCCGAAGATCAGCCTGCCTACGATCCACGATTGCCCGCTATGGTTTTCCTTGGGGCTATCATGTAATGTTATTGTGCCGATAACGGTCGCCCGATCCCCGCGGATCTTGAGCCGATAAACATACAGCGGCGCAATAGGACCTTGGTTAGACGACACCGTCATATGCTTTCCGTCCCATTGGACTGAAGGTAGGGCATGCGCGAAAGAGATCTTGGCGTTGAGCTTCAGTGGCTCAAACGAGCTGCTGCCCTTTGCCAGCCGCGCGAACCCGGACAAATCGTGCCGATTCCCGCCTCCAGTTGACATGTAAAGGTTTCCCTGGTTGTCGTACCCACACGTCTGTGGGGCAAAGCCCGAAGGATAAAACGTCTGAGGGTTGCTCTGGGAGCCCGCGAAGACTGCGATGGAACCGTAATTTCCGTGGGGATTATTGGCGTCGCTAAGATTCGCAACGGCCAGGTTCCCGGTAGTGGGATCGATGGAGCAACCACCCGGCGCACCGGGGTCTCTGAGCATCCTGGTCGGCGTCGCGCCGCCGTGCGCATATTCATAGATCGTGCCCGTTGTCGGCGACTCGTTGACTGACGGTATGAAGATGTCGCCTGCGGAGTCGACGCACTCAAACTGCGGGAAGGAAAAACCCGTTAGCTCTCCCACGAGTTGCCCACTTGGATACGTGTAAACGTACACGACGCCGACCCCGTCAAAGTCGGCCGAAATGTAGAGCAAATCCTGACTGGACGTGTCTGCGCGCATCCACCCACGAGGGTGTCCGTGTTGGAGTTGCGGGTCCACCCATGCAGCGGCCGCAGGTGCGGCAGGCGTTGGTTGAGCGCCTCCGCAAGCGGACAGCACCGCCCCAGCTACGTACGCGGCCAGCGGAAATCGACCCAGACGAGACAGGCTCATGTTCGTTGTTCCTTCATACCAGGGCCGAACAAGCTCTTTATTGCCGGCTTCGACGGCGCCGGCTCGGCAAAGCTCGCAAAACCTGCTCGACGTTGGCAACCGGCAGCACGTTGACTCCCGCAAGCGACGCGTCGACCTCACGCGCGTTTTCCTTCGGCAATAGTACCCGGCGCATACCAGCCTGGCGCGCGGCGTAGAGCTTTTCGACGACTCCGCCGACCGCCCGCACCTTGCCTTGAATCGAAAGCTCGCCGGTGACGGCGACGTCTTGCGGCAGCGGCGTCTTAGTGACCGCGGAGTAGAGCGCGAGAAAGATCGCGAGACCCGCCGAGGGTCCGTCAATGTTGCCGCCGCCCACGACGTTGATGTGCAGGTCGTACTCGGCGATGTCCGTGCCCGTAATCGCTCGCAGCACGCTGGTCGCGTTAAAGACCGAATCTTTGGCCATGCTGCCTGCGGTGTCGTTGAAGCGAATCGTGCCTTTCCCCCTTTGCGCGGCCGGAAAGGCGACCGCTTCGATTTCGATGATGCTTCCTGAATGATGCAGCACGCCCAACCCAAAGCTTTTGCCGATCTCGCGGGTCGCGCGCCCTTTAACCAACGTATGCTGCACGAGCCGGCTGGTTTGCACGACGGCGCGCACGTCGTCTTCGAGAATCGAGGGATTCTTCGGCTTCTCCGCGTGTTTGCGGGGGTGGAGACGATACAGCGCCTGGCCGTAGGCGTCGGCAACGATTTGGACGGCCTTGCGCCCTTCGATCGTGTACGATGCAATCAGTTTTGCGACGCCTCTGGCCGCCTTCGCGCCGAGCCGCTTGATCGCGCCCTGCACGATCGAAACGATCTGATGCTGCGTCAGCGGAGAGAAGAAAATTTCCGCGCAGCGCGAGCGGATCGAAGGGTCGATGTCGTCCGGCTCGCGCGTGGTCGCGCCGATCAGAATGAAATCGGCCGGCGCGCCCTCGCGGAAAAGCCGCTTGACGTACTCCGGAACGTTGGGAGCGCTTTCGTCGTAATACGACGACTCGAACGTCACACGTTTATCTTCGAGCACTTTGAGCAAGCGCGATTGCAGCGACGGATCCATCTCGCCGATCTCGTCGATGAAAAGCACGCCGCCATGCGCCCGGGTTACCAAACCAAGCTTCGGCTCGGGCACCCCCGCGTCGGCGAACTCGCGACGGCTGCCCTGGTAGATGGGATCGTGAACGCTGCCGAGCAGCGGATTGATGGTTTCGCGCGGATCCCAGCGCAGCGTCGATCCGCTCGCTTCGACGAAGGGCGCGTCCTTGGCGAACGGCGTGTATGGTCGCGATTTCGCGACCTCGAGCACGAGGCGAGCAACGGTCGTCTTCCCCACCCCGGGCGGCCCGTAAAGAATTACGTGCTGCGGATATGGCGAGCTGACTTTGGCCAAAAGCGCGCGAATCGCGGGCTCTTGGCCCACAACCTCGCGCAAGTTTTGCGGCCGCAACTGGTGCAGCGCCGAAGCCGCGAGGCTGCGGGCCGAGAGCGCGTTGAGCTCTTCGAGCCTAGCCTGCGACGCCGGCGTTTCGGGACCGCTCGTCTCACGGAGCGCTTCAAGCTTGAGGTCTTTGACGTACTCTTGATGGCGCTCGGCCATCTTCTCGTTGACGCGCCGTTCGATGGCGTCCTCGGCGTGGCGCTGCGCGATGACATCGGCCATCGCCTCTTCTACTTCAGCGAGAACCTTGCGCTGCGCCGCGCGCGTCGTGACGCGTTCCGGCGTCGGATCCTCGAAGACGAGCCGCTGGAGCCCGCAGAGCCGGTCGGGAAGATTCTGCGAGCGCATCATTTTGAGCGCGTTGACCTTGCCGGCACGCAATACGACCTTGTCTTGGCCCAAGACCGTCGCCAGCATATCGTAAAGGGCGCTGACGTACCGCTTCAGCTCGTCTTCGACACCGAACTTTCGCCGAAAACGCGTCGTATAGACGTCGGGCGACGTTGCCACTGGACTTACGCCGAGACGACCTCGACGACGGCTCGCGCAACGACATTCTTTTGTAGCTTGACCTCGATCGGATACGACCCCAGCGCTTTGATCTGCCGTTGCAGTTCGATCTTGTGTTTGTCGACCGCGATCGAGACGGCCGAAGAGATTGCCGCCGCGATATCGGCATTAGTGACCGCTCCAAAGAGCTTGCCGTTCTCGCCGGCCTTCGCCTTAATGCTGATCTTCGCCGACTCGATTCGTGCGGCCGCGTCCCGCGCCTCGGAGAGCTCCTGGGCTTCTCGTCGCTCCTGCGCTCGATGCTGAGCGTCGAGCTGGGCAAGCGCACCCTTGTCGGCTTCTCCTGCAAGTTTTCTGGGAAGCAGAAAGTTGCGGGCGTAACCGTCGGCAACGTCGACGACGTCGCCGCGCTTGCCGAGAGCCTTTACGTCGCTATATAGAACGAGCTTCACGTGCCGCGCTCGACCTATTCCGAGGTGAACGGAAGAAAGGCGATGAGGCGAGCGCGCTTGACGGCCGTCGTAAGCATTCGCTGATGCTTGGCGCAGTTACCCGAGATGCGTCGTGGCACGATCTTCCCGCGCTCGGAGACGAACTTCTTGAGGCGTCCGACGTCCCGATAGCTTACGGCGATCGCGCGCTCGGCGCAAAAGCTGCACGGTTTACGTTTTGGGCGCCGCTCCTTGACGGCGCGCTTGATCTTCGTTGGCATTGGTATCCTCTCGACTAGGTGGTTGCTGGTTTCGCCGTCCACCGTGATGGCGAAACCCTAGCCAGGTGGCACGACAGATACGTGTCACCACCCCCCTTAAACGGGGGAAATTTTGAAACTCAGCTTCGCGGCGGCAGGTTTCGGTCCTGCAGATTCTAACCGAGCGGCATGGACCGAGCCGGCAGATACCTCACGGGGGCGGGCCTTGCGCTCATTCACGTCGGAGCGCTCTTTGCGTTCGTTCCCGCCCTTTTTCACGTCTCCGATATCGTTCTGCTCGCGGTTCTCGCGTACTGCACCGGCGCCTTGGGCGTGACGCTCTGCTATCACCGCGTGCTGACGCATCGCAGCGCGCGACTCCGAAAACCGCTCGAATACTGTTTCGCCCTTTTCGGGACGCTGGCGTTGCAAGGCGATCCGATCCGCTGGGTTGCCGTTCACCGCAAGCATCACGCACACGCCGATCACGACGGAGATCCGCACAACATCGAAATGGGATTCAAATGGGCTCACGTCGATTGGCTCTACCGGCACAATATTGCGTACCCGAGCGAGGACGAGATTGCGCGGTACGCCCCCGATCTCGTCGCCGATCCGTTCTATCGCGCGCTGGCGCGGCTCGCACTGCCCCTGCAGCTTGCGCTCGCGATTGCCCTCTTCTTTCTCGGCGGATGGGCCTGGGTCGTTTGGGGAGTCTTCGTGCGGCTCGTGGTGAGCTACCACTCGACGTGGCTGGTCAACAGCGCGGCGCACATGCTCGGCTATCGCACCTATCGCACGAGCGATCGCTCGACGAACTGCTGGTGGGTAGCGCTGGTGTCGTTCGGCGAAGGCTGGCACAATAACCACCACGCCTTTCCGTTTTCCGCGCGCCACGGTTTACGCTGGTTCGAAATCGACATGACGTGGTGGCACGTTAAGGTGCTGGCGTTTCTGCGCTTGGCCGACCGCATACGGATACCGACCGAGGTTATGCGACGGCGACTGGCGTATGAGACCTCATGAAGAACCTTCGCGCGCGCTACGAGCGCCCCGACTTCCAAGAGCACCCGCTCGGCGCCGAGGTGACCGCGTATCTGACCGCCCCGGTCCGGGCTCCGAAGCCCTAAGCTCCGGGAAAACCGGTACGCAAGCCTCCCGGGAACCGCCGCCGGACGGCGGTTCCTTCGTTTCGCGGCTGCGTGCCGTGGGGCGCGAGCGTTACCACGACAAACATCCTTTCCACCAGCAACTGGTCGCCGGGACTCTCGATCGGTCCCAAGTTCAGTCTTGGGTCGCGAATCGGTACTACTATCAGAAACAGATTCCGGTAAAAGACGCTGCGATACTCGGGAACTTGCCCACGGCGGCAAAACGCCGCGTTTGGATATCGCGCATCGTCGATCACGACGGCCGCAATGGCGGCGATGCCGGCGGCACATCCGCTTGGCTCGCCCTCGCGCGAGCGGTCGGGCTCGACACGGAGTACGTGCTTTCGGAGCAGGGAGTCTCGGCGGCCACGCGCTTCGCC
>JAFAHB010000048.1 GCA_019237435.1 Vulcanimicrobiota bacterium | reverse complement strand
GAACGCTACTGCGCGGGCCTTCGCGGCACGAGCTTCTTTTACGACGCGGTCACCCACCGGAGGCTCTTCGCGCTTCCGCTCTACTTGCGCCGCATGCTGGCCGCAAGCGGGGATACGTTTTAGCGGGGCGGAAAGCGCAGGCCGATGGCCATCGATTATTCACGCGCTCCCCACGCCTGGGAAAAAGAAAAGAGCAACTTCGTGGCTCTTCTGGATTTGAAGCTGGAGAGCGTCGAGCGAGGCCGCGCGGTCATGCGGATGCCGTATCGCGCGGAGATCACCAACGGAACCGGCGCCGTACACGGCGGTGCGATCGTCAGCCTGTGCGACACCGTGTTTTACGTCGCGCTTGCGTCGATTTACGGCCGCGATCAGGACACGACGACGGTAGCGTTGCAGTGCAACTTTTTAGCGCCCGCCGGGCCGCCGCACGATCTCGTTGCCGAAGCGAAAGTCTTGCGCGCCGGCCGCCGCATCGTGTACGGCGAAGTATACGTACGCAGCGGTGAAAACATCGTGGCCCACGCAACGCTCGACTTTCTCAACAGCTACCCGCACGAGAAACCGAAGAAGCCGTGAGGCGCACTGCCCTGCACGGCGAGCACGTGGGCGCGGGCGCGCGCATGGTTCCGTTTGCGGAGTTCGAGATGCCGGTTCAATACGCCGGGATCCTTAGAGAACACGATGCCGTTCGCCATCGCGCGGGCCTCTTCGATCTTTCGCACATGGGGCAGTTCAGGCTCACCGGCGATATGGTCGCTCCCTGGGCCGATACCCTAACCATCAATGCGGTCGGCACGATGAAACCGCTGCAAGCGCGATACAACATTTTTTGCAATCCAGGCGGCGGCGCGCACGACGATACGATCTTCTACCGGCTCGAAGACGGCTGGCTGCTCGTCGTCAATGCCTCCAACGCCGACAAGATGTGGAGGCTGCTCAACGAACGCCGTCCGCGCAGTGGAGTCGAACTCGAGAATCTGCACGGACGCCGCGCACTGATCGCCATTCAGGGACCGCGCTCGGCCCGGATGCTGCAGCCGCACGTCGACGTGGATTTAGCAAGCTTGCGCTATTATTTTTGCGCGGCGGGCCGGGTCATCGGGATTCCGGTTACGATCGCGCGCACCGGATATACCGGCGAAGATGGATTCGAGCTGTTCGTCGAGGGCGGCAATGCATCCGCGATCTGGAACGAGCTGCTCCGCGCGCATCACGGCGAGGGGCTGGAGCCGTGCGGTCTGGGCGCGCGCGACGTCTTGCGACTGGAGGCCGGCATGCCGCTCTACGGTCACGAGCTCACCGAAGCGATTACTCCGGTTCAGGCCGGACTGAAATGGGCGATCAAAATGGACAAGCCCGAGTTCGTCGGCAAGGACGCGCTGCAGGAGCAGCTGGAGCTCGACGCTTACTCGCGAATTGCCGGACTCGTAATGGAAGGGCGGACGCCGGCCCGTGAAGGGTATCCGGTGTGGTACGAAGGGCGCACCGTCGGGACGGTGCGCAGCGGTTCGATCGCGCCGTCGGTGGGGAACAAGAACATCGCAACCGCGTTGGTTTCGCCCGATGCGGCAGCGATTGGAACGCGTCTCGAGGTCGAGATCCGCGGTAAGTTCCATGCCGCGACCGTCGTGGCGATGCCATTTTACAAACGCCCGAAATAAGTAAGAAGGAGAACAAGTGACGCAACCTTCGGATCTGCTCTTCAGCAAGGAACACGAATGGGTAAGACTCGACGGCGAGTCGGCGACGATCGGGATCACCGACTACGCCCAAAACGCCCTCGGTGACATCGTCTATGTCGAGCTGCCCAAAGTCGGCTCGCAGATCGAACAGTTCGCCAATGTCGGCGTCATCGAGTCGGTCAAGGCGGTATCCGATCTCTTTACGCCGACCTCCGGCGAAGTGATCGAGGTCAACGAAGCGCTCGAAGACGATCCTGCGGCGGTAAATCGAGACCCGTACGGCGCAGGCTGGCTCATCAAGGTGCGCCTCTCGAATCCCGATGAATCGAAGAGGCTGCTCTCGCCGGCCGAATACGAGAAAATTGCGGCGGAGTAGCCGATCTTCGAAGGAGAGTTCGATGTTGCGTTTTTTTGCGGTTATGCTTGCGCTCGCATTCTCTGCAACGATCCAACGGGCCGACGCTCAGCCGGCGCCGGCTGCGCTGCCTCCGCAGCCCGCCGTGCATCCTGCCGGCATTCCGGCCGATGCGGTGATGGTCTCGCCCTGCGTCGCGACGATGGGCGAACACTGGGTTAACCCCAAAGATTTTCCGACCGGTCCTATCTACGGTGTATGGCAAGGCAAACCGGTCTTTACGGAGATCATGGTTCCGCTCTCCGAGCTGCAGAAGGGCTTTAGCTACGCCGACATCCACGCATTGCCCGGCTATACTATCGATCACGTGGACTTCGCATTCGAACCGAACGGCCATCCTGGGCTGCCCGTTCCCCACTACGATCTTCACGCGTATTACGTGAGCCCCGCCGTGCAGGCGACGATCTGCCCCAATGGGCTTCCGGATCCGGCGATGAAGCCTACGAACATGCCGACGACTCCGCCGAATCGTTAGACCGCAAACCAGCCCCATGTACGCACCGCACACGCAGCGCGACGTCGACGAGATGCTGCAAACGATCGGCATCGGATCGCTCGACGAACTCTTGCGCGTTCCCGAGTCAGTCGCTCTCAAAGCGAAGCTCGACGTCGTTCCGGCACTTCCGGAGTACCTGATCCAGCGCAGGTTTGCCCAGTTCGCCCAGAAGAACGCGGGCGTCAACTACCGCTCGTTCTTGGGCGGGGGCGCCTACAGCCACTATAGGCCGCCTGCGATCGCGGCGCTCGCCATGCGCGGCGAATTTCTCACGGCATACACACCGTATCAGGCCGAAGTATCGCAAGGATACCTGCAAGCAATCTATGAGTGGCAGACGTACATTTGTCTGCTCACCGGCATGGAACTTGCCAACGCGTCCGTCTACGACGGTGCCACCGCGTTGGCCGAAGCGGCAATCATGGCGCTGGGCGCGACCGCCCGCCACAAGATCTTGATTTCGCGAACGGTCCATCCCAACTACCGTGCGGTCTTGCGAACATATTGTGACGGC
>JAFAHB010000065.1 GCA_019237435.1 Vulcanimicrobiota bacterium | reverse complement strand
CCGCGCCATCAATAGGTGCATTCAGCATGGCCATGATGATCGGGCTGGGGTCCTGCGATAACCTGAGCGTCGTTATTCGATCTACACTCGTGCAGGTGTTGACGCCCGATGAAATGCGCGGGCGTGTCTCGGCCATCAATGCTCTGTTCATCGGCACATCCAACGAACTCGGCGCTTTCGAGTCGGGCCTGGTAGCGAACTTCTTTGGTCCGGTGTTTTCCGTTGTTTCGGGCGGGATCGGCACGATCGTCGTGGTCGTTCTTATGGCCTGGTTTTCACCCGAACTCCGGCGCTACGGCCCGTTGCACTAGCCTTCCCTGTTCTGCACGAATTCGAAACCGAAGCGCCCTTTAATGCAGAGATTTCCGTGCGTGATGCTGACGTCCATGGGAGAGGTGACCTTTACGATTCGATTGTCCTGCGTGTGCAGCGTCAACGTGCACCCGACGCCGCAATAGGGGCAGATCGTGTCGGTTTTCTTTTGCCTGGATTCGTCCCACGTGCCTGACTCGCGCATGTCGTGCTCCGACTTGAACATCAACGCGCCCGTAGGACAGACACCAATGCAGTTCCCGCAATAGACGCAAGAAGATTCGGGCAGCGGAACGTCGTTTTCCGTCGAAATGCGCGCATCGAATCCACGTCCCGCAACCGCTATCGCGAACGTATTCTGCGCGTCGGTGCCGCACGCCTCGACGCATTTGTAGCAGAGAATGCATTTGGCGTAATCGCGAACGTACAGCGCGTTGTCGATCTTGACCGGCTGCGCGACCGTTTCGCGGGTCGCCCCGTAACGCTCCGGGTCGGCGCCGTAACGCTCGCAGTAGCGCCGCGCGTCGGGCGCCGTCGAGAGATCGACTGATGACGCCAAAAACTCAAGCACCATCTTGCGGCTATGGCGCACGCGTGGCGAGTCGGTGAGAATTACCATGCCTTCTTCGGCGCGACGCGCACAAGCCGGGACAAGTACCCGCGAACCCTCCACCTCGACGACGCAGACGCGGCACGCGTTCACGGGCGTGAGCGATTCGAGAAAGCAAAGCGTCGGCGTCTCGATGCCCAGGCGATTGCACCCGTCCAGGATCGTCGAACCGGCTGGAACGCGTACGGCCGTGCCGTCGATCGTGATGCCGATTAACGGCTTTGGCGGCTGCGCCGGTGTGAGGGGAATCGGCCCGCGGATCATTTCGGCCCCGGCGCCGTCAAGATTTTCAGCCGAGTCTGCGCCGATTCGATCGCGGCGGCGGCCGTCTGACCGAGCCCGCAGATGGACGCGTCGCGCATTGCGCTACCGATTTCATTGAGCAACGCGACGTCTCGCGCACGATCCTCATCGGTGCTCTGCCTGCGGGCGAGACGCTCCAACGCCTCCTCTTGGCGAACCGTGCCGACGCGGCAGGGCACGCACTGCCCGCACGACTCATCGCGGAAAAACCGCGCGATCCGTAGCAAGATCTTCATCATATCGACGGATTCGTCGAAGAGCATGACGACGCCCGATCCCAGCGTCGCGCCGGCTGCGCGCGCGTCTTCGAACGTCAACGGCATCGACAACGCGTCCGGCGAGACCATAACGCCTGCGGCGCCCCCGAGCAGAATCGCCTGCAGCCGCGCCTCCGCGCGAACGCCGCCTGCCAGCTCGATCAGCGCGCCAAGCGTGATACCGTGCGGCACTTCGTAAAGGCCGGCCCGTTCGATCGCTCCGGAGAGAGAGAAGAGCCGCGTTCCGGTCGAGTCCGGCGTTCCAAGGCGCGCGTACGCGGCGCCTCCGTCAATCAGAATGGCGGGAAGATTGACGAGCGTTTCGACGTTGTTGATCTGCGTCGGCTTGCCGAAGAGGCCGGCTTCCACAGGAAAGGGCGGTTTATTGCGCGGCTCGCCGCGCTTGCCTTCAATCGAGTTGAAGAGCGCCGTTTCTTCGCCGCAAATGTAGGCGCCCGCGCCGCGATGGATCTCGATATCGAAGCGCATGCCTCTTCCCATCACGTTGTCGCCGAGTAATCCGTGCTTGCGTGCCTGCGAGGTCGCGTTGGCGACGCGCTGCATCGCAAGCGGATACTCGCCCCGAACGTAGATGAAGCCTTGCTCGGCGCCGATGGCGTGAGCAGCAATCGTCATCGCTTCGACGATTGCAAACGGATCGTGCTCCATAAGGATCCGATCCTTGAAGGTGCCGGGCTCGGATTCGTCCGCGTTGCAGATCAGATAGTGCGGACGGGACGGCGCCTGAGCGACCGCCTCCATCTTGCGGCCAGTGGCGAAAGCGGCCCCGCCGCGCCCTAAGAGCTTCGAAGCCGTGATCTCGTCAATGATGCGCTTCGGCCCAAGTTCGAAGGCTTCACGCAAGGCATCGTAGCCGCCGTGCGCGCGATAATCGTCGAGGCTTTCGGGATCGATCTTTCCGATCCGGCGCAGCAATCGAAGTTCCGTGCCGCCGATATGCGGTGCCGGCGGGCCGCCGCCGTATGCATCGCTCGTCATCGCGGCGGTCAGCCGATGCGCGTGCACCGGTGCGAGCTGACACGCCGACGGACGATTGCCCGCCATCGTGATCAGCGCGGCGGGCGCGTGGTCGCAGAGGCCGAGGCACGGCGCGCGAAGCCACGTCGCTCCCTCGGCCGTGGTTGCGCCGGGCGGACCAAACGTTGATTCGAGCGCTGCGCAAATCGATTCTGCGCCCGAACAAATGCAGGCGATGTCGTCGCAGACGTGGACCACTCGAGGCGGCCGCGGTTTGGTTGAAAGCAGCGCGTAGAACGTCGCAACGCCGTAAGCCTCGGCGGGCGCGATATCGAGACGCTCCCCGATGTAGTTCAGCGCCCCCGGACTAATCCAGCCGATATGGTCTTGCACCGCGTGGAGCACGGATAGCAGAAGGTGCCTGCGACCTCGAGCGGCAGCGCCTGCCGCGGCATCACGAGCGTCGCCACACGCATCGTCAACCGCCGCGCGCTCGTCGGCCGTTGCCAGCTCTGAAGTAAAATGCAGATCCACCCGCTAAGCGCCTTTTTCGATGCGGACCGCGCAGGCTTTGAACTCTGCGGTTCCGGATTTTGGGTCGGTTGCATCGATCGTAAGGAGATTCGTCGCGACGTCGTCGTTGAAGTGAAACGTCGTAAAGACGAGGCCCGAGCGCAGCCCCGGATCGATGCGGACGGGTACGACGATCGAACCGCGCCGTGACGTCACGCGGACGGACTCGCCTTCGGCAACGCCGTAACGCGCTGCATCCTGCGGTGAGATGTCGAGGGTTTCTCCGCGCCGCAGCGGTGACGTGTAGCCACCGCTCTGCACCCCGGTATTGAACGAGTCGAGACGCCGACCGGTCGTGAGACGTATCGGATAGGCCTCGTCGAGCGCCTCCACGGGCGGGTCGTGTTCG
>JAFAHB010000021.1 GCA_019237435.1 Vulcanimicrobiota bacterium | reverse complement strand
CCTGCCTTTGTCGACGTACTAACGCAATCAGCATCGCATGCGTTCCCCCAACGCGGGCTGAGAATCCGCAGGTCCTTTGGTCAACATTTAGTTGTCCTCGTCCTTGAACCCGACCCACCAGTGGGAGCCGTCGCAGAACGGTTTGTTCTTTGACTGCCCGCAGCGGCAGAGCGCGAAGTGCTCGCGCGAACCGCCTTTGTTAATCGGCTCGCCTTCGAGCTCGATGCCGCCCCGGACGTAGTAGCTGGCGTTCTCGGCGACGTAAATCTCCGGATCGCGTTGCTCGCCTTCGTAAGCGATGCCATCTTTAACATAGCCGAGCGCGCCCGAAGGGCACGCGCGAACGATGTCGATGATTGCCTCGGGCAATGCGCCGTCAGCGGTCACGAAGGGCTCGCCCTTGTTGTGAAAAACCGCGGGTAAATGATCCGTGCAGTTGCCGAAGTGACAGCACGTGCCGCGATTATCGAGGACCACGATCGCCTCGGCCTCGTAGCGGTCGAGCCGGTCGAGCGTCCGGTCCGGCGACTTTGCGCTCGTGAAGCCGATGCGTGCGTGCGGGCCGGCGCAATATGGTTTGATATTGGATCCGCCGCACCGGCAGAGCGCGACGATCGGTCGCACGTCGAGCGTTTCCCCCTTCGAGTTAATGAGCTTGCGCAGATTGCGAACGATATAGGGACCATCGGTTTCCGGCCGGATCGTCGTGCGCGAGTTTCGCTCGCCCGCTTCGGCGCGAATCACCTTTGCGAACTGTTTGGGGATAAATGGCGTCAGGTGCTCGGCGACCGCCTCGAGCGCCGCCGCGGATTCCGGCACTTCCTGCGGTAGCGCGGCTTCTTCACCGAGCCGCGTGAGGCGAAGAGCCAGATCGTAGAGCCGCTCGAGAAAGAAAATCCAAGCGGCATTCTTATGCGTCAGCGTGTGGATGTGGCTAATGAAGCCAAAACTCGGTCCGGCCGTTTTCCCCGGATACTCTGGCCCGGCCGGCGTTCTTGCGAGCGCTTCGCCCAAAGGCCGTAGGCACGAGGCCATGATGCGCAGCGTTCCGCGCGCCAGCATGCGAAACTCGTCTTCGGTCTCGCCGCCGTGGGCGAAAAACCGCGCGAGCATCATCAACATGAGGCCGTAGGCGCTGTTGAAAAGCGCGCCCAGCTCTTGCGCAATGGCGCCGGTAATGCGATTGCTCCCGGCGGCAACCCCGATGCCGCGCGTGCTCGGATTGCTCATCATTGGACGGAATGGCTCGAAGCGCCGGCCCTCCGTTTGAGCTCGATCGGAGAGGGTTTCGTACTCGCGTCGAATCGTATCGAAGACGAAAAAATGCGCATCGGGATGTTCGGACGTCGGCGATTCGCCCTGCGCGACGATCATTTCGATGGCCTGGCGCGCGGACGCAGCATCAACCACCCGGACGAGATCCTTGGGAAGATCGAGGTACGCGGGATTGGCTTGCACGGCGGGGTCGCCGATAAAGAGCCGGTTCTCGGGGATGCGCGAGAACGCGGATTCGATTTTGTGATAGAACTCGCCGACGGTCCGAAAGTCGATGTCCCAAGGTTCGATGGCGTTTTGCAGGCGCGCGAGCTCCGCGCCGTCAGCGCTGCCGGCGGTTCGTTTGCGAATCTCGTCGTACTCGGCCATGCGCTCGCGCGGCAAGACGCCCTCCTCCGGCATCTCGTAACAGACGAAGCGCTCGATGAGCGCGCGCGAGAGCGGCTCCAGCGTAATCTCGATGCCGAATGGAAAGGTCGAAGCTGGAAGCGGAAAGTTCGAGCGGATGAAGTGCGGCACACCCCCCACGGCGGTGAGGATGTTCGAGACTTGACCGAGATGGAGCATTTCCTCCACGGCCACGGCCGCAATTTTGCGCTTCCAGACGCGAAGCGTTGCCAACTCGTCGAGCGTAAGGCCGCCTTCGTCGACGCTCGTCTTGATCGAATAGCCGGCATAGAGATACGAGCAGGCTAAGTCGTGCTCGAGCTCCGAGGCGCGCGTAAGAAGATAGAGCAGCTCTTCGCGAGTTTCGACGGGCGATACCGGGGCGCGTTGCGCAACGTTCAACATCTAAACCTCGATCGAGACTACGAACTCATTCGCTCCTAAAGTACGCCGGTATGCTAAAGGCCGTCAAGAACTGCTTTACGTGATAATCCGGATACTTGGCAAGCATGCGCTGCTGCGCATCGGCGGCGTCGCCCAGCCGGACCGCCTCGCTGAAATCGCGCAAATAGTCGCGAGTCCGCTCGACGAGCTCGATGCCACCCGAGCTGCCGTGTCCGGGGTAGATGAGCGACACGCGGCGGCTTTCGATGAACGACTCGAGTTCGTCCAGCCGCGCGAGCCAGCTTTCGAGATGACGCTCCTGCAAGTACGCGTGCGCGGCATCGTATAGCAAATCTGCGCACAGCAGTGTGCCCATGGAAGGAATGTGCAAGCACGCCGTGTGCTTGCTTTCGCCTTCTCCGAACGCGACGATCTCGAGCGTGTGATCTTCGAGCTGAAATGCCGATTCGCTCAAGATTTCGGGGATGACCAGCCGGCTTGGAGCGTCGGCGCCAAACCTTTGCTGCACGACGGACATCATCCACTGGCCGTCGGTACAAATGTCGGCGACGACGTTTGCCGTCGAAACGATGCGCGCCTTTGGAAAACGCGCCGCGATCACCTCGAGCGCGAGGAAATGATCCGGATGCGCGTGCGAGACGAGCACCGTCTCAAGGCTCTTCCCTGACCGCTCGATGGTGTCGGCGAGCTTCTCCGCATCGCTTCGCAGCATCACGACGTCGAATAACACCGCCTTTGACGCGCCCGCGATCAAGTATGAATTCGACCAGGCTCCAGGCTCGCTCGAAGTGAAGGTTTGAATGGCCAGAGGCGGGATCGTTTTCTGCGTTCCGTCCGTCGAAACGATCCAGGAGCCGCCGGTGCGAAATGCGGCCGCGACGTCAAACGTGTTCTCGACGAAATGGTACTTGACGATTCGACCATCGCGCACTTCGAAGTTGACCGCAAACGATATGTCCGCCGTACGCCCCGTCGACGACGCTGCAAGGCGAAACCAACCGAATGCCGCGGCCCTATCGCCGTTCGAGATAACCTCGAGCGGACCGAACTCGCTAATCTCCAAATTTCGATGCATGTGCCCTAGGAAGCCACGCAGCGCATCTCGGCCGCGGTAGAGCCCGAGCCATGGGAGCGCGGCGCTGCATTCGGATGAGATCGGAGGCAACGTGCTATCCAGCTCGAGCGAAGCGACGCCGTTGACCATGTATTCGATCTCGGGGTGAA
>JAFAHB010000244.1 GCA_019237435.1 Vulcanimicrobiota bacterium | reverse complement strand
CTTGCAGAACGACGTGTCGCCGGCGGCGCTCGCCGAGCTCGAGGCATACTTGAATGGAACGGGCACCGCCGCGCTCGCCTCACTTTCGGTGGAGAACTACGGTCAGCGCATCAGCGGCGCTGCCTATCTTGCGATGGCGACGCCCGCCTATCAGCTGAGCTAAGGTCATGATAAATCGACGTAACTTCTTACTCACGACTGTTTCGGGACTCGCGGTCGTCGCGAATACCGACCACGTTTTTGCGCGCGCGCTGGCGCAAACGCCGCTTCCCGGACTTCCGGGAAGCGAGAATCGCTGCCTGGTGCTGATCAATCTGGCCGGCGGCAACGATGGTTTGAACTGCATCGTTCCGCACGGCGACGATCGCTACTATCAGCTGCGCCCCGGCCTGGCGATCGATCGCAACACGGTGCTCGCCATCGACGCGCATATCGGGTTCAATCCCGAAATGCAGTCGCTGAAATCGCTCTACGATCGCGGAATGGTCGCGATCGTACAGGGTGTCGGCTATCCGAATCCGGATCATTCGCATTTCCGCTCGACGGAGATTTGGCAAACCGCCGCGCCGGAGCGTTACGAGCACACCGGATGGCTGGGCCGTTACTTTGACGAGGCGCAGCTTCCGCGGGAGAATCTCTTCAAAGGGATCGCCGTTGCCAGAGTCGTGCCCGAGGTGCTGGTCTCGGAGCGCACCGACATCGCTGCTATTCCGGCGCTGCGTACGTATACGATGATCTCCGACCGCAACGCGGCGGCCCGCGACGCTTTCTCGCGGCAGGCCCGCGATCGGTCGCTGCCGTTTACGTCGCCGTATTTGGCGCACGTCATGGAGATCGAAGGTGACGCTCAGCGCAGCTCCGAGGAGCTCCCCAAGCTGGTCGCCGGATATACGTCCAAGGCCACGTACCCCGCGACGCCGCTCGGTCGAAGCCTCGCCTTGGCCGCACAAATCGTCGGAAGCAACCTCGGAACCAAGGCGATCTACGTCGAGCACGGCTCGTTCGACACGCATGTCAGCCAGCGGCGCACGCAAGATCTGCTCTTGAAGCAGTTCTCCGACGCAATTGCGGCGTTCTATCAGGACCTCGCCGCGCACGGCAACGAACGCCGAGTGCTAACGCTGACCTTTAGCGAGTTCGGCCGGCGGATCGAAGAGAATGGAAGCCGCGGAACTGACCACGGCGAGGCATCCCCGCTCTTTCTGATCGGCGGCGGTGTCAAAGGCGGCCTTTACGGAACGATGCCCGATCTCGCCGAAACGAATATGGGCAACGTTCGATTCAGCGTCGACTTCCGCAGCGTCTATGCGACCGTGCTCGAGCGCTGGCTGGGCCGGCCCTCGACGACCGTCCTCGGCGGCGAGTTCAAGCAGCTTCCAGTCCTCGCTTAGCGCTAGGAGCCTCCTAGTGTCGTCGATTCTCTTCCTAGGGAGCGGTGGCGCCCGCTTCGTCGTCGCGCGCCAACTTCGCGCCTCCGGCGGCATGTGGATTCGTTTGGGTGCGACGCAAATCCATGTGGATCCCGGGCCCGGGGCACTGGTTCGCGCGCTTTCACACGTACCGCCCTGCAATCCGCGCGAACTCGATGCGATCGTGCTCTCGCACAAGCATCTGGATCATTCCGGCGACGTCAACGTCCTCATCGAGGCGATGACTTCGGGCGGGTTTCGGCGTCGCGGCGCGATGCTTGCGCCGGCCGACGCCTTCGACGACGAGCCGGTCGTCTTGCCCTACGCGCGCCGTTTCGTCGAGCGCATCGAGCGTCTCGAGCCGAGCAGCGGTCCATATCGCGTCGGCGGCATTGAGATATTTACTTCGATGCGGCACCGCCACGCCGTCCAAACGCACGGCTTGATCTTCGTACATGACGCGATCCGCGTCGCGTATCTCCCTTGCGGCCGCTATTTCGAGGAGCTCGCCGCCGACTATGCGCGCCATCATCCCGACGTGCTCATAGTCAACGTGCTGCGCTATCACGACCAATTGAACGTCGATCACTTCACCTGGAATGACGCTTGCCGCGTCGTCGCCGAGGTACGCCCCAAAGTCGCGGTCTTTCAGCACTTTGGAACGACGATGCTCGAAGCGTCTCCGCCGCGCCTCGCCGCGCAGGTCGAAGACGAGCTCGGCTTACGCGCGATCGCGGTCTACGACGGATTTACGCTGGATTTGGAAACGGAGCTGGCGGCTGCGGCCCGCTAGGGTTGTCGGCTACAGCTCGAGTGCGACGGTAACGGCAACGGCCTCCGACCATTCGGACCCGTGCGCCATCGTGCTCTCCAGGCGATCGCCGATCGTCGCGCGCAGCGTGGCGATGACCCGCTCGTACTCTTGGCGCTCGGTATACTCGCGCTGCGCTTCCAGCTTCGCGAGCCGAGCGTCGACGAATCCGAGCAACATCGCAGCGCGCTTAGCAACGGCGTCGACCACGGGATGAGGGGGATCGGATCGCAATACCGTCGCCGCCGCGAGGTGCTGGAGCACGTAGGCCGTTAGCACCGTTTGCTTGACGTCGCGGACGGCCAGCAGCGCCTCTCTTCCATACGCGCGAGCATCGTCAAAACAGTTGAGGGCGATGAGGTAGGCGGCCATGTTGCAAAGGTCGTTCGCCACCCCGCGGCGATTCTGCGTGGCTTCGTGCCCAGCCCGAGCCTCCTCCGCCTGCGCAAGCGCCGCGGCCGCGTCGCCTGACGCAAACTCGACCTCGGCGAGATTACCTGCGATCGATGCCGCGGGTCGTTCCAAGTTGAGCGCTTCGTAATAGGCCAATGCGTCGGCGTAAAACTTTCTCGCTGCCTCAATGTCGCCGCATCGGGAACGCGCGGTTCCGAGGTCGCCGAGCACGAGCGCCTGCATCCGGCGGTTGTCGAGGCGACGCGAAAGCGCGAGTGCCGACTCGAGAAGGCTCTGCCCTTCGCCGGCGCGCCCCAGTCCGCCAAGCGCGCTGCCCGCGGCTTGCATCGCGCGAGCGCGCTGCAAATCGTCGAGGCCTTCGTCGAGTGCCAAGGCTCGCTGCGCCGCCGAAAGGGAGGCTTTATACTCCCCGAGCGAACCGGAGAGCTCCGCATCGGCGATGCACAGACGGGCGAGCACCTCGGTCTGCCTTTCATCGTCGCTGCAATCGATCGCCAGACGTACCCATCGCCGGCCCTCTACCGGAGCGATCGAGTACCAGAGGCGCGCGAGCGCCGCGGCGAGCATGCGACCGGAGCGCACGTCGCGGCGCTCCGCCAGCGTCCAATTGAGAGCGGCGCGAAAGTTATCGATCTCTGCTTCGGCTTCTCGAAACCACGCGCGCTCCGGGGCATCGTACCAATCGTGGTCGAACCGCTCGGCCATGTGTAGGAACGCTATTGCGTGCCGTCCGGCTACGACTTCCCGTTCACCGCGCTGCTCGAGTTTCTCCAACGCGTACTGTCGCGTCGCCTCGAGCAGATGATAGCGCGCATCGCCCTTCTGGAAGTCGGTCGCGACCAGCGATTGCGCGACCAGCAACGAAAGCAGCTCTAACAGAACGTCGGCGGGAAGCCCGTCGTCGCAGCAAACTGCGCCGGCCGATTCCAAGGAGAAGCCTCCCGCAAAGATCGCGAGGCGTGTGAAGAGCACGCGCGCCTGCGAGGAGAGCAGCTCGTAGCTCCAGTCGGTGACGGCGCGCATCGTTCGATGCCGCGGAATGGCAGCGACGCCGTTGCTTGTCAGAACGTCGAAGATCCGGCCGAGGCGTTCGCAAATTTGGCTTGGGGAAAGCACGGCGGTTCGTGCCGCTGCAAGCTCGAGTGCGAGCGGCAAGCCGTCCAGATGCCGGCAGATTTCCACGATCGGCGCGACGTTCTCGCCCGTAATCGTGACTTGGGAGTCGACCGCACGCATACGATCGACGAAAAGCTCGACGGCGCCGTACCCGAGCGCTTCTTCGGGCGTGGGCATTCCGCGGCGCGGAACGGGGAGCGGAGGGATGCGGTACGCGCGCTCGCCGGTTACGGCCAATGCCTCGCGGCTAGTCGCGAGCAACGCAAGCTCCGGACACTCGCGCAGGAGCGACCCTGCGACCGAGCGCGCACCCGACATGACATGTTCGCAATTGTCGAAAATAATCAATGCGCGTTTTTGCGCGAGGTATGCGATGAGCGACTCCAAGAGCGGGCGGTTCGGAGATTCTTGCACGCGAAGTGCCGCCGCCAAAGCTTGCGGCACGAATAAGGAATCGCCAAGAGGCGAAAGGTCGACGAACCAAACTCCGTCGGCAAAACTGTTGAGCAGCGCGGTTCCGACGGCCACGGCGAGGCGGGTTTTGCCCGCACCGCCCGTTCCGACGATGCTGACCAGCGGCGTGTGAGCGAGGAGCTCGATGATCTCTTTGAGGACTTCTCCGCGGCCGCAGAACGAGGTGAGCTGACGAGGCAAGTTGTGAGGCGGAGGCGCTATGGATTGCTCGAGGCGCGATCCGCGCGCGCGTCTGGCCGACAACTCGAGCTCGATGCGAGCTTCTTCGTTGAGGGCAAGCGCATCGGCGATGCGTTCGAGAGTGTACCGATAGGGAACCTTACGGCTGCCGCGCTCCAATGCCGAGACGGCTTGAACGCTGATGAGCGCGCGATCCGCAAGCATTTGTTGGGAAAGGCCGGCCTGCGTTCGAAAGCGCTTGAGCAGACCGGAAAGATCGGCGCCGGTTGCGCGCATTAGGAGCTTGCCGGACTCCTAGCTGCCCGGTGAGGGCGCTATTCCATATGGATCCCCGCCGACCGAGATCGTCTGAAACTCGATCTTGCCGGTCTGAGGATTCACGGCATCGATGTAACCCGTCGCGTCGGCGACCCATAAGTGTTTCTGCTTGGAGTCGAAGTTGATGTTGGTCGGCAAGCCGAAGCCGCTCGCTAACAGTTTGCACGATGAAGTCTTCTGGCATTTGTAAATGCCGGCGGCTTCGTCGACGTAATACAAGTTGCCACTATGGTCGAAGGCCATTCCACCGGCGCTGACGATACCCGAGACTACCGGCGAGCCCGCTCCGCTGCAGTTGGCGAACCCTACGATCGAGCCGACCTTGCTCGGGCTGCTGACGTCGTTGAAACTCCAGTAGCAGTTGCCTTGCGGATCGATCGCGACGCCCTGGCCGGCAAGCTGATCGCTGCCGTAGCTGAGGATGCGAGACGGCCGCGACTCGCGATTGACGTAAACGCTCACGCTTCCGGTGCCGCTGCCGGCGCTTACCGCATTTGAAACCGCAACGAGGTTCCGATCGCCCGTGACGCTGACGTTGTCCGGGACCTCGCCGCTGTCGTCGAGGGAGCCCACCGGGCCGTTCGGCCCCTTGCGCGTCGAACGATAGATCAGGACGTTCGCATCACCGCCGTTTGCCAAGTACCACCAGCCGTTTGGCGTTACGATGGTTCCTTGCGGCGCGGCGATGCCGGGATACAAGGTCTCCAGCGGCGTCAGGGAAAGGCCTTTCCGAGCGTATACGGTCGCGTCGTTGCCGTACAGCTGCGCGCTATACACGTAATCGTTGCCGTAAAACTGGGCGCCCGAACGCACCGCGCTGAAAGCTGTCGACGAATCCGCCGGCATCGGCGGGGCCGTCAACGAGCCACCCGCGCAGCCGGTCAGCGCGGCAGCCGCCAGGATAGGCGCTAATCGCCGCGCCTCAACGAGACAGAGCACAGCAGCGAAATCTTCAAGAGAGCCGAGCCGCCACCCTCGCGCGACTGTGCGACCAACTGTAGCAGCGTTCGTGCGCGGACCACGGCTCGGGAAGCGGTACCATGTCTGTCACGAGAGGCCACATTCGTGCCGATCATAGCTTACTTGTTACTAAGGAGGAACATGCGTGGAGAACAAGCGCCATCTGTTTGCGGTGTTAGCCGGCGCAGCGGTCCTCTCGTTGGGCTTGGTTGCTTGCCACGGCGCACCGTCTGGACCGTCAAGCTACTTGCCGACGAGCAGCGCCGTGACGACGCCGCAGAACAACGAAGGGCAAGCGCCCGACAGCGCCGTCATCGTCCCGGATAAGCGGGATAGACACGAGATCGTCTCGAGTTGCGGAACGCACGTGCATATCATCCTTCTCGGAGTCGTGGGCTGCAATTTCCACGAGCGTGGGTACGGCAATCGAACGTTTGCGATCAAGAACAATACCAGCGGAATCGTCGTGATTTCCCCGATGAAGGGAAACAGGGCGACGACGTTTGAAATTCTCGGCGCCGTCGTAGGCAGCGGAAATTTCGTGGTCTACAGCCGGTACGAGAGGTTACGAGTCAGGGTAACCGTCACACTATAGCGCGCATCTCGATCGCGACGCAGGGAAAGGGCTCGCAGTGAACTGCGAGCCCTTTTTTCTGCAGGAGCGTTCGTAGGGTAATGCCCGCGCGAGCAACTGTAGCAGAAACTGTGTAGTACAACCCCAGTTCCGGACGGCTCGAAATTCGTTATGATTTTCCGCAGGCCGGCGACTTTCCAGTGACCGCGCCGGAACCGACTTGTTGCACTATCGAGAGGAGTCGAGTAATGAAGAAACCGCTGCTGTGTGCCGGCTTTGCCGTAGGTATTCTAACGGCTTCGTGCACCGGAAACAGTATCTCATCAAACGGTGCGTCGCCGTTCTTGCCGGGCGCATCCGTACCCGCGTCAACGGAGCGAATCCCCCCGGGATGGGCCGCTACAGCCACCAAGGCGATCCCCTTTAAGCAGTTCCCGAGCGCCGGCGTCTCGGACAAAACGCAGCTGCACGTGGTCGTCGGTTTGCGCCTGCGCGACGGGGACGGTGCCCGACAGCTCGTCCGCAATCAGCGTACTCCGGGCAACGCATCGTTTCATCAGTGGTTGACGCCGGAGCAGTTCACGGCGATGTTCAGCCCCTCGCGCGGTGAAGCCGCGGCGGTGGCAAACTATCTCAAAGAGCAAGGCTTCACGCAGGTCAGCATCGAGCCCAACAACTTGATCGTTAGCGGCTTCGCCGCCGTTTCGCACGTTGAGGCCGCGTTTCACACGACCATTCACGGAACGACGGTGAACGGAAAAGCGATCTACGGCAACGTCGAGCCGGCCCTCGTGCCGGTGAAGCTTCGCAACACGGTGCTGGCCGTGCTCGGGCTGACCAATGCGTACCAGATGCACACCCATATCGTAAAATCCGAGCGTAAGTTCGTGCCGATGACGGCCGGCACGCCGCCGCCGTGCCTAGAAGTCGAGAACGGAATTTGCATCGGCGGCGAGTACGGTCCGCCTCAATACCAAGTCGCGTACGGGGCCACGAGCTGTCCCACGACGTGCAGCACCGGCAGCAAGACGGCGATCGCAGTGATGGCGGAAGGCGACGTAAAGCAAGTCGTTACCGACCTGCGCACCGCCGAAGCGTTCTGGGGGCTTCCGTCGGTGGCGTACTCGGTGGTGAAGGTGGGCGCTTCGAGCAGCGATACGTCGGGTCTGGATGAATGGGACCTCGACACGCAGATCTCGAGCGGATTTGCCGACAGGCTGAAACATCTCTACGTCTACGACACCACGTCGCTCAGTGACTCGGATATCTCGCTCGAATATAGCCGGTGGGTCAGCGATAACAAGACTCAAGCCGGAAACTCGTCCTTCGGCGAACCGGAAGCCGTTGCGTATGCCGATGGAGCGATGCAAACCGACGACGAGCTCTTCAATGAGGCCGCAAGCCAGGGGATGACGATGTTCGCTTCGACCGGCGACAGCGGTTCGGGTTGCCCGGTTCTCCTCAATACCGGTGCGCCGGTCGGCGGAACGCCTCAAGTCTGTTATCCCGCGTCGTCGCCATACGTTGTCGCCGTCGGCGGCACGACCCTGGACACCAATGCGAACGGCAATGAGCCCGGAACGTACTACGGCGAGCACGTCTGGGTTGGGACCGGCGGCGGGTACAGCGCGTTCGAATCCGCCGGATACTGGCAGGGCAACGGAATCTGCGCCGTCTGCACGACGGACAGTATTCGGGGAACAGCCGACATTGCGATGTGTGCCGACAACAACGGCTGCCCGATGGATGTGTTCATCAGTGGTACGCAGACCGGAGTCGGCGGTACCAGTCTCTCTTCACCGATGTCGATGGGAGTCTGGGCGCGCTTGGAGAGCAACTTCAAGAACAACCTCGGATTCGCAGCACCCGTCTATTACGGCGTGTACGGATACTACGAACCGTGTCCGCTCAAATCTACCAAGTGCGTACCGGCAGGCGAGCCGGGAGACGACACGTCCGCGGCACCTCCGGACACGACGGCTCCGATCGGCGGATTCAACGACATCCTTTTCGGGTCGAACGGAATACCAAGCAGCGCGGGGCCGGGATGGGACGAGCCCACGGGCCTCGGATCGATCAACTACTACGTCATGCAGCAGGACATCAGCAACTCGATCTTCTCCGGTCACTAAGTCGGTAACGGAGGTCCGCTGGGGAGCACGACGAGGCGGCGCGAACGCGCCGCCTCGCTACATCGGCGGACGGTCGGGTCGCGGCAACGGCCGAGGCGGCGGATTCTCGCGAATCGGAAGCTGTATGCTGCCGCTCAACTCTTGGCGGACGTGCGGATGTTCGTCCATCGAGCCGCTGTAGAGGTAGACCGAACCATTTTTCGAGGTCGCGGTAACGACCGGACCGCCCCCGCCGACCGTGGCCTGTTTCGTCGCCGGATCGCCTTGAACGTGCGCGTCATCGAAGCTCGACACGACGTGGCCGGCGCCGCTATGCGCGCCGATCTGAGCGTTGCCCCGCACGCCCAAAGCAACGTTGCCGTGCTCGGATTCAAAGCGCGCAAGACCCGGCTGGAAGCTGCCGTTGTCGTAGACGATCGATCCGTAAACGCTGTTCGCTTGAATTTGCTGCGAGGTGCAGCGTTGGAAAAGCATGTCGCCCGTCGCCGTGCGCACTCGCAACCGATCGAAGGACGAATCCGTTGCTACGACGCGTCCGCGTAACGATTCCACGTAACCCGTTCCGCCGACGTTGTTGAGGGATATCTCGGCGGCGCGTACGTGCGTTACAAAGACGCCCCGATAATCATTGATCGTCAAGTGGCCGGCGCGCATATGGGCGATCACCATCGCGGTGCCGCGCGGAACCATGATCGTCATGCGGCCGTCGCCTTGTGCCAGGATCGCATCGTGCGAGCTGCCCGATAACTCGGGAAGCACGAACGGCTCGGCGTCAAGCGTTACCGGTCCGTGCTCGGTTTGGATGCGGTGCGACTGCATCTGCATCTGCTTGGGAATACGCGGATCGACTTGATCGGGCGTGAGATGCCGCACGTCGGTCGGCTGCGCCGACGAAATGAGAATCTGCGGCCGGTCCCAGGTTTGAATGGTCACCTGACCGCGTCCCACGTTTACGTTGAGGACCGGCGACGGACCAACGTCAAACTGCTCGTCGGCGCGCGCGGGCGCCGCGAGGACGAGAGAAACGAGTGAAGCGGCGAGCGCCACGAGTGCCCCCCGCCAGAATCCTCCGCGCACGGATTCATTGTATCGGGGGCCTCGCGAGAGCATCATGAGAGATCGGTGAACGGAAGCTTGACGCGTGGTAAGAGAACGCGAAAGGCCGCGCCGCCCCCCGCCGAGCGGCCGACGCTCGCTTCGCCTCCATGTACGCGAGCAATCGAGCGGACGATTGCCAAGCCTAGCCCCGTACCCGGAACGCTCCGCGAGCGCGCCTTATCGGCGCGGTAGAAACGCTCGAAAATGCGATCGCGCTCTTCCTCGGCGATGCCGGGCCCGCTGTCGGCCACCTCTACCCAGGCGGCGTTGCGGTTCTCACCCACCCGAACGTCGACGCGGCCCCGCTCGGTGAACTTCACGGCGTTGTCGACGAGGTTGCCGATCATTTGTCGCAGCAGGTTGGCGTCACCGTAGACGATCGGCGTTCCCTCGTGCTCGAACCGCAGGTCAATCTGCTTCTCCGCCGCGCGCGACGCGCCGTTTTGCGTGACCTCGCTCGCTATCTGCGCAAGCGAAAGCGGCTCCTTGGGGATCTCGTCGCCTCGGTCGGCCTTGGCCAGGGTCAGCATGCCGTTGACCATCCCCGCTAAGTCGGCGCTTTCACGTACGATCGTCTCCAAACTCTCCCGGCGGATCGTCCGATCTTGATCGGCCCAGCGTAGCAACATCTGTGCGTTTGCGTTGATCGACGTCAGGGGCGTTTTCAGCTCGTGCGAGGCATCGGAAATGAATTGCCGTTCGCGCGCGAACGCCTCGCCGAGCCGGTTGAGCAGATCGTTGAAGCTCTTTGCCAGCCGCCCGATTTCGTCGCGGCGGCGCGGCAGTGCGTTACCACGGAGCCCGCCGTCGAAACTTCCGGCGGCGAGCGCCAGACGGTCGGAGCTGATCTCGCGCATCTCGCGAGAGAGCTCGTTGATCGGCGTCGTCGCTTGCGATGCAAACACGATCGAGAAAATGACGACCGCCCCGACGGCCCCGACGAGCACGATAACGATTGCTTCGCGTGCGCGAGAGAACGTACGCTGCAGCGTGTCGAGCGGTTCGGCGACGTGGATGACGGCCGCGTTCACGCCTTCTTGAAGATAGCGGTCCTCGACGAGAAACGAACGGGCGCCCAGCGTGACTTCCCGAAACGCTACGTCGTGGACCGGCGAGACCTTAGGATTGGGAGGGATCGTGAGCCCGCCGAGATTCGCCGTCTTGGCAAGCGGATAGCCGTCGCCCGAGTCGACTTGCACGTAGCTGTTCGCCGAGTTCCACGTCGTGAGATTGGCGCTGTTGAAGAGAAACTGAAGCGTGCCGAGCGACGAATCCTCGAGCGAGAACGGCGTAGTGGATTGCTGCGCGAACTGCACGATCGCCTTCATCGTCGCATTGACGCTCGTCTGCGCCTGGTTGTAAAGGATCTGCTGAAAGCGCCAGACGATGATGCCGCTCATCACCGTCATCGCGACGATCAGCAGCGCCGAGTAGCCTAACGCAATCCTCCACTTAAGGGACATAAATGGATAGCCGAAAAAGGGGAGCAGCAGGAGCGGAGCATGGATGCGCCGCGACGAGCGTCTGCGAGTAGCCGGTATCCGCCGCAAGCCGAGCAGTCAAAGCCCCTTCAATCTTTTATCGTATAGCCCACGCCGCGGACGGTTGTGATGAGCTTGTCCTCAAAGCCGTCATCTATTTTGCCGCGCAGATAACGGATGTAGACGTCGATCAGGTTGGAGTCGCCGAGGAAATCGCTGCCCCAGACGCCGTTGAACAGTTCGTCGCGAGTGTGCACCTTATTGCGGTGTAAGAGCAGGTACTCGAGGAGCGCGTACTCTTTGGCCGTCAACGCGACCGGTTTTCCGCCGCGATGAACTTCGTGGCGGTCGCGATCCATTACCACGTCGCGGTATTCGATCACGTTGCCTTGCGGCGAGCGTTCGCGCAGGCGGGCCCGCACGCGCGCCAGCAGCTCTTCGGTCGAGAACGGCTTGGTGACGTAATCGTCGGCACCGACGTCGAGACCGGCAACCCGATCCGGAACGCGATCGCGCGCGGTCAGCATAATGATCGGCACGCGGCTCTTGGCCCGGATGCGCTTGCAAACCTCGATGCCGTCCATGCGCGGCAACATCAAATCGAGGATCACCAGATCGGGTTCTTTCAGCGCCTTTTCCAGGCCGGAAAGGCCGTCGCGCGCGACTTCGACCTCGTAGCGCTCGTGCTCTAGCTCGAGCTGCAGGACGCGGTTGATCGCCGCGTCGTCCTCGATGACGAGGATCCTATAGGGTCGCCGCTCCTGCGGTGCGTGTTTCTCCATGCCGATACATTATCGGCTGTCCCTCCTTGCGGACCTGTGAGCGGCCGTCGCGAGGGGTTGGGATCCGGTGAAAACGGTGAGCCAAAGTGCCGTCGCGGCGCCGGCGGCAAGCCACGCCAAGGTTGCTGCGTTCGACAGGGTGCGCGAGAGAACCGAGCTGATTGCTCCGAGCGTGTGCACGAAGAGCGAACCGCCTCCCGAGACGAGCAACACGATCAGCCATAGGGCGACCGCACCGAGCGTGCCGAGCGTAACGATTTCGAGGAACGAGAACGCCGGCTGCGGCCGGTAGGCCGTAGCGAGCAAGATCGAGGCGCGCAAGCCTGCCGGCGGCTCCTCCAGCGGTAGTTCCAAAAGTGCGCGTTCGAGCTCGTCCATGTTCATGATTCCGTTACCTCCGTTGCGGTCAGGAGCCTGCGCAGCTGCTCCTTTGCCCGAAATAAATGCGTCTTGACCGTACCCATTGGAACGCCCAGTACGTTCGCAATTTCCTCGTACTGGCGCCCTTGCAAATGAAACAGGGTCACCACCGTGCGGTACTTTTCCGGCAAAGAGTCGATCGCGGCCCGCAGCCGGGAGGCTTCGTCGAGCGCGATCACTCGCTGCTCCGGACCGGGCGCCGTGTCGGCGCGCTCGGGCAGCTCCTCGCTTGCATACCGCTTGCGCCGGTTGAGCCGATCGCAACACGCGTGGTAGGTGATCGCGAAAATCCAGGTCGAGAATTTCGAGCCCGGCTTGAACGTCCGCAGGCTGCGAAACGCTTTGAAAAAGGCTTCTTGCGTTGCGTCGCGAGCCTCTTCGACGTCGTGAAGCGTACGGTACGCGAGGTGATAGACCGCTCGGTCGTATCGCTCGACGAGAGTTGCGAACGCCTCCGAGTTGCCCCGGAGCGTCATCGCGACCAAATCGCCGTCTTCCGGCTGTGCTCTCACGCCCGGGCGCGGAGCCTCTGCCAAGAGTGCCGACACGTCCCTCGTACGCGCGCGAGGCCGCTATTGTTTCGCTGTAGGTCCTCTAAGATGGCGCGAAACATCGGCTCTCCCAAACCGTAACTACGGCAGGAACTCTCAAGGAGGCAAAACGCAGAGATGACCAAGATCCCGAACAAAACCCTTCCCGGCGGCGTCCGCTCGGAGCGTTCGCAGCCGATCGACGAGCGAAACTCCGCGCAATCGCTCCGTCCCACCTTTGACGGCTGGGGGCCGCGTCTCTAACCGTGTCGCGCGCCACGGTTATCGCGATGCTGGTTGCCGCTGAGATTGCGATCGTCGGAATGACGATCTACGCAATCGGCGGCGCTTCATTTGCGTCGGGGATGCACCAGGTGCAGTTTAGCGCTGCGCCGATTGCCCCGATTTCGGCCGGCGCCCGGCCGCAGGTCGTAATCGACGACGCGAGTTCACGCGTCTTGGTCGGTACGTCCAGCGACGGGCTCGTCCACGTACGCGATTTGACCGAGATGCGAGGCGCGATCTTTTCCAACCAGCCCTATCCGCGGCTCGCCGTCACGCGAACGCTCGACGGGGTCCGAATCGAACGTCCACACGTCGAGCGCCTGTCGGTCGAGATTTTTGGATTCAGCGTGCAGCGCATCTCCGTAGACGTGCCGCAAGACGCGCGTATCGAGATCGCGCGCTGCAGCGGCGCGGACGTGGACGGCATCGCCGGCGGCGTGGACGTTCACTCGGTGGACGGTCACGTGACGCTGAGCAATTTGCAAGGCACCGTGACGGCGCGCAGCGACGACGGTTACATCGAAGCCGCGAACCTGCACTCAGATCGGCTCGCAATGACGTCCATGGACGGTCATCTCGGCCTCACCGACGTCGCAGTGGATTCGCTCGTCGGCACGACTCGCGATGGACGTATCACCGCCAAAGGCTTGAACGTTGCCGGCGATGGAACGCTGCAAACCGCGGACGGCCCGGTTCGCGTCAGCCTCGCGCCGAACTCGAACCTTACCATCGATGCGTCGACCGGCGACGGAACGATTTCCGTCGACGGAGTCTCCCGCGACAGCAACGATTCCGCGCAGCGTACGATCCGTCTCGGCGCGGGCACGGGCCGAATGAAACTGGCCACTGACGACGGATCGATTCACATTCTCACGAACGGAGCCCAATAGATGGATGACAACATTGTAGCCGCGATCGCCGTGACGTGCATCTTCGGCTTGCCCTGCACGGTGTGGCTGGTTTCTCGGGTGCTCGCGCACCAGGAACGCATGGAAATGCTGCGCCGCGGCATCGTACCGCCGCCGAACGCACGCGACATGCGTCGTGCGATGAAGTCCGGATGGACGCCCGGAACGGCGACGCAAGATCAGCCCGGCCAGTACGACTATTACCCGCCGGATTTCTACGCGCAGCGGCAGTTGCGCAAGGGCCTGCAAGTCGCGTGCATTGGTCTCGCGCTGCTGATCGGCTTGGGCTTTATCGGATACCGCGGCGACGGGACGTACGTTTACGGCCCCTGGCTGCTCGGCGGATTGATTCCGCTCTTCGTGGGGATCGCTCAGATCATCGGCGCGGTGATGGGCGGTGCCACCTTCGGCCCCCCGACGGCCCGCCAGCGCTTCGGCCCGACCTCGACAGCGGCGCCGGGTCCTGCGTCGAGCGACGCGGGCGGCGGCATGCCGCCGGGGCCCGTCTACGGCGGCTGGCGTCCGGGCTCGACCCCCGAGATCGAGAAACCCGCTTCACCGCCGGATTATCGCAGCTGACCCTTCGGAGCCAAAAAGCAATGCCGCCGGTCGGTTGGCCGGCGGCATTTACGTATCGAAAAAAGACGATCTTACTTACAGGAAACCAAGGCCATTGCCCAGCCGGCGGCCGTGCGAGTCCTGACGAGATATCCGTCCGCAGTCCGATCGTAAACCTGATAGCCCGCTCTCAGTGCGTCGGCTAGCGATTTGAAGACGATAAGACCTGCCATCTGCGGACCCTCCTTTCTTGATCATTTACGCTCTCTATACAGTATAACGGCTCTGGTAGCAAGGGTGTGCAGCCCTTTGCAGAGATTTTCGTAAGAATTTGTTGAAAAAGCCTGAAGAGATGGCCAGCGCCGACCGGAATGCGGCCGTGCACGCGACCACGGTAATCGAACGTCGCGAAGTCGCGAGCGACGTCGTTGCATTGGGGCTGGAAGCACCGCGGCTGGCAGACGCAACGCGACCCGGCCAGTATGTGATGGCGATTCCACCAAGCGCGCAGACGGCTGCAACCGCGCTCGCCGTCTACGAAGCGGAGGGCAAGCTCGCAAGCCTCCTCTTCTTTGTAACCGGCAAGCGCACGCGCGAGCTCTCCGAACTACGCTGCGGTGATCGACTCGACGTCGTCGGTCCGCTCGGAAACGGCTTCGACTGTTCCGTTGACGCGCGCGACGTCGCCATCGTTGCGGGTGGCGTAGGCATAGCCTCGGTATTACTCTGCGCGCACGCGTTGCTGCGCGCGGACAGACGCGTGCGGCTTTTCTACGGCGCGCGCACGGCGCAGCTGCTCGTCGACGCGCAGCGATTCGCCGACGCGGGTTGCGAGCTCGTCCTTTCAACGGACGACGGCAGCGCAGGCGAGCGCGGTTTCATTACCGATGCGCTCGAACGCGCGCGCAGGCCCGATATGATTTACGCGTGTGGACCGACTCCGATGTTGCGCACCGTTGCGCGCATCGCTGGTGAGCTCGACATTCCCGCGCAACTAGCGCTCGAAGAAACCTTCGGATGCGGCATCGGCGGCTGCTGGGGCTGCGTCGTTCCGGTCGTTGCCAGCAGCGCGCAGGCACCGAGCTTTCCCCCCGCTTCACGCGGCGGAAGCGACGTCGTTTACGCGCGGATTTGCCGGGAAGGTCCGGTCTTTCGGGCGGATGAGTTGCGATGGTGAGCGTTCGGCCAAGTCTTCGGACGAAGATCGGCAAGCTCGAGCTGCCGTATCCGACGCTGATGGGAAGCGGCTGCTACGGTACGGGTGAAGAGTTCGCGCCTTTCGCCGATCTCGCAAAAATCGGTGCGATCGTGCTCAAGAGCGTGACGCGGCTCCCGCGTTTGG
>JAFAHB010000237.1 GCA_019237435.1 Vulcanimicrobiota bacterium | reverse complement strand
TTCCGAAGCATTTGGGCGCGCTCCAGCGCGGACAGCGCATGCAAGAGAAAGCCGCGCGCGTCGGATTCGACTGGCCCAGCGTGGACGGCGTCCTCGACAAGCTGACCGAAGAGCTTGGCGAGCTCGCCGAAGCGCGTCGTGCCAAGCAGGACGATCCGCGCGTGCGCGCCGAGCTCGGCGACGTCTTTTTCACGCTGGTGAACCTTTCGCGCGCGCTCGGCATCGATGCGGAAACGGCGATGCGCGAAGCGAACGAGAAGTTCTATCGGCGCTTTGCCTCGATGGAAGCGCGCGCCGCCGCCGAGGGAAAGAGCCTTTCCGACCTTTCACTGGACGAACTCGAGGAGCTATGGCAGTTGGCGAAGGCTTAAACGCTACGCCCCGCGCGATCGTTCGCGTCCGCATGAGCGCGCACGATGCGCATTATGGCGGGAACCTGGTTGACGGCGCGCGCATCCTCGCGCTGTTCGGCGACGTTGCGACCGAGCTGTTGATCCGCATGGACGGCGACGAAGGGCTCTTCGCCGCCTACGACGAGATCAGGTTCCTCGCACCGACGTACGCCGGCGACTACATTGAGGCCGAGGCCCGTCTCGTGCACGTCGGCAAGACGTCGAGACGAATGGAGTTCGAAGCCCGCAAAGTCATCGCGGCGCGCCCCGACATCGGTGAGAGCGCCGCCGACTTACTCGATGCGCCGATCGTCGTTTGCCGCGCGACCGGGACGTGCGTGACTCCAAAAGAGAAAAAGCGGAAATAGCCGCTCTCTGCGCGCTCTTTGTGGCGTTGGCTGCGGCTCTGTGCGCGATCGTCGACTGGCGCTACCTCATCTTTCGAAACGGCGTAGACCTGGGTATCTTCACGCAGGTCATCGCCGGCGTCGGCGCGGGATTTTTTAGCACCGCGGAAGGCGGAGTGAACCACCTGCTCGTGCATTGGTCCCCAATCATCGTGCTATCGTGGCCGTTTCTGCGCGCCTTCGGGCCCGTCGGACTCAACTATTTTCAAGCCGTGCTCGTCGCAGCGGTGCTATTTCCGATTTGGGGATTGGCGCGAGCCAGGTTTGGGCCGCCGGCAGCCTTCGCCATCGCCGCGGTCGCGGCGCTCTATCCAATACTGTGGGCAAACGGCGTCGGAGACTTTCACGAAATGGCCTTCGTGCCGCTCCTCTCGGCCACGCTCGTCTTTGCGCTCGATCGGCGCCGCTGGGCGCTGAGCATCGCCGCCGCGCTTCTGCTCGCATGCACGAAAGAGGATCAATTCATCGTTCTTGCGATCAACGGTTTGCTCTTCACGGCAACTGCGCGCAACGATTCGCAAGCCAAGCGCGTGGGCTTTAGCATTGTTGGTTTGGCGGTCGGGATGGCGTTGCTGTATTTTGGCGTGGTTCGCCCGGCGCTCAATCCTCACGTCCCCTACCTCTCGTTTCATTTCTTCGACTGGACCGCACCGCAGGCGAGCGAGCACGGCGTTGGCGGCGCGCTGCTCGCGCGCGTGGGCTACGTTGCGATCGTTCTTGCGCCGCTCGCATTTCTTCCATGTGTGTCTCGTTACGGGCTCTTCCTCATCCCTGGATTCATCGAAACGCTGGCCTCGCATCAGCCGCTAACGCTCATGCCGGGCGCGCACTATAGCGCGCTATTGACCGGTTACGCGCTGGCTGGGTTCGTCGACGGCGCCGCTCGGCTGCGCACGCGCAGCGTGCGGCTCGCGAGCGGATTCGTCGCGGCCGCGGCGGCGATCTGCGTCTACGTCGGAATTTTCGCGAGCCCGATGGAGTACTGGTACTTTCTGTACCGATTCCCCAACGCGCACGATGCGTTGCTCGAACGGACGTTGCAGCGCTTGCCTCCACGCGCGTACGTCGGCGCCGAAGAAGAGATCTTCGCGCATTTGGGCCTCGATCCTAACGCCTCCGTCGGTTTCGACAGCCAGCCATGGTTCGTTTACGATCGGACGCATTATTTGCCGAACTGGCGCGACGTGGACGAGCCTGTGGTGCAACGCGCGATCGTGCGTCGGCGGTATGCCGTCATGACCGACCGCGACGGAATCGTCGTACTGCTGAGGTTGCACTAACAGGCTGGGCGCAAGTGAAAAATGCGCGCGGAGGAAGGCGCTCCCTTTCAGTGTTTCGGCGGAGCAGTCGCTCGATTTAGAGGTTGACCGTAATCGCAGAGGCAAAAAGGCACTCGCTTTCTCGTGCGTTATTGAAAGGAACATCTGCATGCATCTCCGGCGTTATCGTGCGCTCTATGCCGTCGCTGCGCTCGCGACGTCGTCGTTCTACGGGTGCGCGAACGGCACGCCGTCTGCCGGCGCCCCGCGGCAAGACCTGTTCGCTCAAACAAACCCCTTGGGCATTACGCCGGTACGGCACGTCAAGCCCGGCAGATCGTGGATTCGGCCCGACGCAGGAAAGCAATGGCTGATTTACGCGAACGACGCATCCAACGGCACTGTCGACATCTATAACTTTCGCGTGAAGGCCGGGAAGCTTTACGGCCAGATCACCGGCTTAGCGAGTCCGTACGGTTCGTGCGTCGACTCGGGCGGAAACGTCTACGTCGTAGACAGCACGACCGCGAAGATTTACGAATATGCGCACGGCGGCGTCTCGCCGATCGCGACGGCGAGCGACGAGTACGGTAATCCCCTCGGCTGTTCCGTTGACTCAACGACGGGCAACGTCGCCGTCAGCAACTTCAGCGGACCGGGCAGCACCGGCACCGGCGGAGTCGACGTTTTCGCGGGCGGCCTCGGCGGAAGCCAAACCAGCTACATGAACGCGAACCTCTACCATCTCTATCCGCCGGCTTACGACCCGCACGGCAATCTGTTCGTGCTCGCCACGCAGTACTCGGGCGCGATCGAGTTCGCGGAGCTGCCCGCGGGTCAGAAAAAATTCACCTTGCTGACCGGCCTGACGATCACGTTTCCGGGAAGCGTTCAATGGGACGGTTCGTACCTTGCCGTCACCGACCAGAACTATGCGAGCTCGTACACCACGATGATCTACCGCGTCACGGTCTCCGGTTCGCAGGTCAGCGTCGTGCGCCAAACGCATCTCACGGACCACTGCTATCCTCACGGTTATAACTGGATGGTCGAAGTCGAACCCTTCATCAGCGGCACGACGCCCAAGCAGAACACCGTCGTTGCAGGCAATCTCAATTGCCCGACTCGCTATGGGTTTTGGAGCTACAGCGGCGGCGGCAATCCCGCGCGCGTGATTCCGCCGTCGATTGCCCCGGGTGTCGTGTACGGCCAAGCGGTGAGCCCCCCATCGAGCGGCCGCTGATCTTAGGTTAGGCTAAGCGTTCGTGCGTCTTGCGCTTCCAGACGAACTCGTAATAACAGAACTGCAGCGTTAGGACGACGCAGTACGAAATCGGATAGCCGAGCCAAACGCCGTCGAGGCCGATGCGGTGCATCAGCAAGAACGCCACCGGAACTTCGACGCCCCAGATCGCGAAGATGCCGTTGATGGTCGGCCATCTGACGTCGCCGCTGCCGCGCATGACGCCGCTCAGCACCGCCGAGTTGCCGAAGAGCAGATAGCTCCAGAGCGTGATCATGAGCAGCTCGTGCGCGATGCGCAGCGTTTGCACGTCGGTGATGAACCAGCCCAGAATCGCCCAAGCGAAGATGTAACAGACGCCGATGATGAGGCCGCCAACGACGTAGTTCAGTCCGACCGCGGATCGTATCACGGTGCCTAACTTGTCTTCGCGGCGCGCGCCGATGCACTGGGCGCCGAAGATGGAGGCCGCGATGCCGATCGAGATGGCGGGAAACTGGACGTACCCCACCACTTGGTTGACCGCGCCGTACGCGGCCGTGGCGCTCGAGCCGAAATGGTTCACGAACGAAATTACCGCAATCTCGGCAAGCGAGACCATCATCACCTGAATTCCCGTCGGCACGCCGATGCGCACGACGCCGCCCAGGATCTTCCAATCCACCAGCAGATCGCCCAGCATTTCGCGGTCGAACTTCAACGGATGGTCGCGGCGCTGCAGGTAGTAGAGCAGCCACGCAAGCGCCGCGGTGTTGGCGATCAATCCGGCGACAGCCGCGCTCACGACGCCCAGCTTAGGCAGCCCGAACGTTCCGACGATGAAAAGCGGCGTGATGACGATCGCCAGCACCGCCGAAACTATCAGCGCGTAAAACGGCGTCGTGGAATCGCCGGTCCCTCGCAAGATCGTCGCGTAGACGAAATAGACGAAGAACACCGGCATCGTCAAGAAGATCACGCGCGCATAGGCGTCCGATTGCGCGATGATGTCGGGTGGCGTTCGAAGCCAGCCCAGCACCGTCGTCGAGCCGAGCGCGCCAACGATCGCGACGATGATGCCGAGGTAGAGCGCCGCCCCCAGCACGGTGCCTGCGATCCGCTTGACCTTGTGCTGGTCGCCCGCACCGAACGCTTGACCGACCAATACGCTCGCGCCGCTCGACACGCCGAAGACGAACGAGAACAGTAGAAAGATGATTGGGAAAACCGCCGAGACGGCACCGAGCGCCTGCGTCGAAATTAGACGACCGATCCAAATGCTCGCCATCGTCTGTGAGGCGGACTGCAACACGTTGCTCAGCATCAACGGCACGAGAAAGACGAGGAGGATCCGCCACATCGGCTTCCCCTCCTCGAAAATATTGACACCGTGCCGGCGCGGCGTCGCGCGCGCCTGGGCCTGGGCCTGGGCCATTGCTTATTCCTCTGCTAGAGCTTGATATATCTCTTTACGCGCTTCGTCGAGCAGCCGGCGGACGTGCTCGATCGTCTCCGGCTTTGACGACGGCCCCAGCTGCGAAATCGCTTGCATCAGCCGTCGCGCCGAATCGCGCAGTTGCGAACCCATATCGGTCATCTCCTCTTCGTCGTCGGCCTCGTCGTTGAGCCAGCGCTCGACCTCCGCGGCGTGCTCGCCCAGAAGCTGGCGGCCTTGCTCGGTGATCTCGTAAATCCGGCGGTCGCCCTCCATCCGGCCGGCTACCAGACCGGCAGCCTCGAGCGCGGACAGCAAGGGATAAACCGACCCTGGGCCGCCCGCCCACCCCTTCTCGCGAACGGCCCGGATCAAGTCGTAGCCGTGCCGCGGCAGCTCGCTCAGAAGCTTGAGCAAGGCGAACTTCAAAATGCCTCGCCGCATGCGGCGTGCCCGGCGGCCCTGCCAGCCGTGCCGGCCGTGCCATCCTCGTAAGCCCCAGCGGGGGTCATCCCAAAAGCTAGAATGCATCACTTGTTCTCCAATCCTTGTCACCCTGAGCCTGTCGAAGGGCGACAAGGCGATAGTATTCGATATATCGAGATATTGTCAATGGGGCGGCCCGGGTCATTGTTGAAATACCGGCGGTGCGGCTGGATAAGTTCATGAAGCTCTCGCGGCTTGCAAAACGGCGGACTGAGGCCCACGAAGCTTTGGAGCACGGCCGCATCACCAAAGGCGGAAGGCCGCTCAAACCGGGATACCAAGTCAAGCCGGGCGACGAGCTCGAGATTCACTACGCGACGAAGCTGGTCACGGTGCGCGTGCGCGAGGTTCCGCTTCGCGTCACGCCGGCGGTGCGCGCGGCGGAGCTGTACGAGGTCCTCGAGTCGCATAAGGACGACTCCGAATGGCTGTGATCTCTGCGGACACCAAGGACGCGCTCGCGCGGGACGTTCCGACGGCGGCGCATTGCCGCGAGGCGTTGCTCGCCGGTCTCGCACTGTATGGCGCGATGGACGGCGACTTCGTCACGCATCGCAACGCGATTGCGCGACTCTTCTGGTCGCTGCTCGGCGAACGTCCCCATTCGATCCGAGCGCTGGCCCCGACGCGCTTGCACCGTTTGCCGACGTTCGCGATCGCGCTTCCGCAACGGCTTGCGCAACCGCCGCCGAAGCCGGCCCACAAATGCGACCGTCTTATCGAGATTCGCGCGGCGTTTCTCGCCTGCGGCTCGTTGGCCGCCGGCGGTCGCGGTTATCATCTCGAGTTCGTCCTACGCGCAGACGAGGTTGCGCAGCGATTGAAGTGGATGCTGCGCAGCGCCGGTCTTCCGCCCAAAAGCGTGCGCCGCACGAAACGGTTCGTGTTGTACTACAAAGAGTTCGATACGATCGTCGAGCTGCTCACGCGCATCGGCGCATTCGCGGCGGTACTCGCCCTCGAAGACGTGCGCGCGCTGCGCGAGACGAAGAATCGCATTCACCGATTGGTCAATACCGAAGCGGCAAACTTGGAGCGCAGCGCCCAAGCCGCCGCGGCTCAACGTCACACCATCGAATACGTGCGCAGCGCGCTTGGCTTGACGCGCCTGAGTCCCGCGTTGCGCGAAGTCGCGGAGCTTCGGATCAAGCACCCCGACGAATCGCTGACGGAGCTCGGGCGCCGCTGCAATCCGCCGATCGGCAAACCAACCGTGAGCAGCCGGCTCGGTGCGCTAAAGGCCTTGGCCGACCAGCTGCGGGGCGTGCAGGTAAGCGCGAAAGCCGCCCGGTAAACGCGCTCCATGCGCATCGGTATCAACGGCTTTGGCCGCATCGGACGTAACTTTACCAAGGCGGTCGTGGAGCGGCATCCCGAGATCGAAATTGCTGCCGTCAACGACCTCCTCGACGCGCAGCAGTGCGCACATCTCTTCAAGTACGACAGTAACTACGGAACGTATGCGGGCAACGTAAGCGGCCAGGATGGGACGCTTACCATCGATCGGCACGCGATTCGAGTCTTTGGCGAACGCGATCCTGGTAAACTGCCTTGGAGAGATCTTGGAGTCGACGTCGTGGTCGAATCGACGGGGCTGTTCACCGATGGCGCTAAGGCTCGCGCGCACATCGACGGCGGCGGCGCGAAAAAAGTGATCATCTCCGCGCCGGCCAAGGGCGAAGACATCACCATCGTGCTCGGCGTCAACGACGATCGCTACGACCCCGCGACGCATCACGTGATTTCAAATGCTTCGTGTACGACCAACTGTCTCGCGACGGCCGTCAAGCCGGTGGTCGATACCCTCGGCTGGGTCAAGGGCTTCATGACGACGATCCACTCATACACCAACGATCAAAATGTGCTCGACGGACCGCATAAGGATCTTCGCCGCGCGCGCAACGCCGCGACGAATATCGTACCGACGTCCACCGGCGCCGCCAAAGCACTCTACTTGACGATCCCGGAAGTCGAAGGCACCTTCGACGGTTTCGCGCTGCGGGTTCCGACGCCGACGGTCTCCATGATCTATCTCGTCGCCCAGACGCGGAAGCCGACCACGCGCGCGGAGCTCAATGCCATCTTGCGCCGCGCGGCCGAAGGCGAGCTGAGCAAATACGTAGCCTACACCGAAGAAGAGCTCGTCTCCAGCGATTTCAAGAAGG
>JAFAHB010000200.1 GCA_019237435.1 Vulcanimicrobiota bacterium | reverse complement strand
AACGCCGTCGCTCGCCGAAGCGACGCCTTCGACGCCATAGCTCGTTGTGGACGTCCCGTAGACGCCGATACCCTTGGCCGATTCGCCATAAACGCCGTTCGACGAAGTGGACGAGCCCGTGGCGAGGCCGCTGACGCCATTGCCGCCGCTCGACGTTGACGTGACGCCGCGAACGCCGTCATCCTTTGTGCCCGTTCCGTAGACAGCCCAGGTGCCGCTGCCGGTCGAGCTGCCCTCGATGCAGGCCGTGCCGATATGGCAACTGTAGCTGACCGAGCTGTTGGGTTTCGCGTGCTCTGCCCGCACGACGCCGAAACTCGAGATCGCAACGGCAAAGCCGACCGCAATCATGCCCACCAAAAACATTCGATGGGTTCTCTGGAAACGTTCAATCATTGTCTCGCTCCTTTTTAGAATTTGCCTGAGCACCTAACGCGAGTCGTAGCACCCAAAGCGTGATCTCGAAAGCTTTGGGGCGCGCTTGCGCGGGCATCCGACCGATCGGCGCCCTCTCGTCGTTGCAGAAAGAAGACGCCCGGAGCAGTCCGGGCGTCTTCTTCTTATCAGTCCGCTCTAACGGTCGACTTAACGATACGACGGTTGTCTGTTGGCGAAACAATCACGGCAATAAACCGGCTTGTCGCCGCGGGGCTGAAACGGGACCTCAGCTACCCCGCCGCACTGGCTGCAGGTGGCCTTGAACATCTCGCGTTGACCGTAGCCGCCCCGGTGCGATCCGGTGCGGCCACCGCCGGCTGCTTTACGCGCAGCGCGGCAGTCGCCGCACCGGCTAGGCTTGTTCGTGAATCCTTTGCTTGCAAAGAACTCTTGTTCGTTTGCGGTGAACTGGAATGAGCTTCCGCAATCGACGCAGTTAAGGGTTTCGTCTCTGTACATACATGAACTCCTGGTTTGGAAATCGGCGCTGATGAACTCACTTCGCAAATCGGGACCAGGAGCTGAAAACGAGTCAAGAACCAAGCGGATCGCAAAATGAACACGGGACGTCTGACGCCGGTAACGTCCGGTCCAACAACACTTTGACTGGCTGCAAGGATGCACCTTGCTTCGAGCCCGAACTTCGCTTAGGGGCGCGGCGAAAGAAACGCGGCATACCCCTCAAGGGCGATTTGCACGCCGATGCAGAGCAAGACGAACGCCGAAAGCCGCAACAATACGTTGATGCCAGTCGGCCCTAGCTTTCGTAGGACGTGTTCGCCTTGGTTGTAGCAGAGATAGATCAAAAGGGAGATGCAGGCCAATCCCGCCAAGGCGCCGAGGCCATCGAGTAACAACGAGCTTCCCGGAGCGGCGAGCAAACTGCTGCCGACTGTCACCATGACCGCGATGGATCCCGGGCCGATCGTCAACGGCAGCGTCAGCGGGTAAAATGCGCCGCTCAGCACTTCTTCCGTAGAGGCGGCCGGCGCGCGATGCTTCGAGTCTTCCTGTCCCTGGGTGAGCAGCCGCCAACCCGCAACGGCTAGCACCAGGCCTCCGGCGACACGGACCGCTGAGAGGCTCAGACCGAAGAACTTCAGCGCGAGCGGACCGACGATCAAGGACGCCGCCGTGAGCATGAAGGCGTTGATCGCGACGCGCCGGGCGAGGCTTGCCGCAACGGCATCGTCAAGCGACTCCGTATAGTTCAAGAAAATCGGTGCCATGCCCGGCGGATTGACGATTGGGAACAGCGCCAGCGTCACTAAGAGAAAACCGTTGACGAACGGCCACATAGCCACGGTCTTAAGCGAGTCCACCGTCACGGTATCTCGCGCCCCAGGCTGCTCTCCCTTTCGCGACCGGCCGGAGCGCGCTTTTGGGGCGAAAAACTCAGGGTTTAAGAATCGATGGTTCGTTCGAAGCCGAAGGTATCGCAGACAATCGAAAAGCCGAGGTTCTGGTAACAGGCTATTGCCGCAGCGTTGTCGTTACGCGCGCGAACGACCGCCGACGTCGCACCAAGCTGTTGGAGCCGCTGTAAACCCTCTGACATTAGTGCCCGGGCAAGCCCCATACGACGATATTGGTCGCGGGTGCCCACGGGCTCAAAAAGCCCTACGCGGTTCGTCCGATCCAGCCATGCGGAACAGAACGCGGCAACCTCGTCCGATCCGTCCACGGCCACCAGATCGAGAAACGGCTCGTAATACGACAAACTTCTGCCCGCTCTCGGTGAAACGCTCGAGGAAAACGAGCTTGCGAGGCTCATGGCCGAAGGGAGCTCTTGGACCGAAGATCGTGCCGTCGCTGAAGGTTTGCGGGTCTAACTGTGGCTTTTCGTACAGTACGCTAAGGCGTCAGACGAAACAACACCCCACCATCGTCGCCCTTGCCTTCTTTAGCGTATTTGCCGCCGACCGCAGCCGTGCCATACAGCGTTCCGCTCAGATCCAGCACGCCGGCGCCTGGGAATGCACCATCCTGCTTACCGCCTTTAAAGCTATACAAGACTTTCTCCAATCCACTCGTCGTCACGCTGAACACGGTGCCATTCCCGTACTTCCCTCCGTAGAGAGTAGTACCGTAGAGGGTGCCGTCATTTGCGATAAGATCTGCCTGCGGGCTGGATCCGTCCGGGCCGTGACTACCGGAGCCGGTGAAATTATAGACGATCTTCTCACTACCGGTCGTCGTTACGCTGAAAACAGTTCCTTGTCCAGTCGATCCGCCTCCAAAGGTTGTTCCGTATAGCATACCCCTTAAGACCTTCAGTCCCGCATGGGGCGACGATCCGTCGCGCACTCCGCCTTTGAATCTATGCAAGACCTTTTCGCCGCCGTTGAGCGTCACACCAAAAACCACGCCGTTGCCGTTTGTTCCTCCAGTGCCAGCCGTTCCGTACAGCGTTCCGTCGAGGTACGTTAAATCTGCAGCGGGTCTTCCACCGTCGCCGCGATTCTTGAAGCTGTACAGAATGGATTCGCGGCCGCCGGTGCCGCTACTAAACACCGTGCCGAGGTTGTACTTGCCGCCATAGGTCGTGGTGCCATACATCGTCCCATTTGCTGCGATCAAATCAGCCTCTGGGTTCGCCCCGTCGTTCGGAGGACCGCCAAAGGTATGTAATACACGCTCGGTTCCGCTCGAGGTGATCTCAAAAAGCGTTCCGCCCCCGCTGGATCCTGGCCCGGACTCAGTCGTGCCGTAGAGCGCTCCTCTTACGGCGAGCAACCCCGCATCGGGATAGTACCCTTCGGACGTACCGAAGGAATGCAGTACTTTCTCGTTTCCGGATTGCGTACTCTCGAACACGGTTCCGTGGTTCGAGCTGCCTCCTCCGAAGGTTGTGCCGTAGAGCACACCCCTTAGACCGATCAAGCTCGCCTCGGGCTCGTTGCCATCATTATCTTTGCCAAAGAAATGAACGACAGCATATCCCGAGCTCGTTGCAGGCACATCAAAGGCCGGCACGGTTGGAACGAGCGGATTACCGGGAAGGCTCGCGCGCGAGCAACCGGCAATTACGAAAGCACAGGCCGCCGTCAAGCTCAGAAGTCTTATGGTCATGGCATCACCTCGAATGTGCGACGCAAGACGCTCAGGTGTCGTAGACCTTTGCTCCGAACGCCGTTCCCTTCCTATGCAATCCCAACGAAAAGAGACAAGCCCGCCGAAGCGGGCTTATCCCTTTGATTTGCTGCGATGCTATCGGAGAATCGCCGATTTGCTGCGAAGATCCCAGAACCGGACGGCGGGATTCCCGAGCCGCATCCGCAGGCTTTGCGGCAGCGTGATCTTAGGCGCGGACACGCCATTCGGCAAAACGTGGGCCGATCCGTGAGGAATCAACACGATCGCGCGTTCTACGCCCTGCGCGTTGACGATCGCTCCCGTGATCACTCCCCAGTCATTAATGTTGCTGCCAAACGGCACGTTCTGGTTCTTGTGCGGCGGGATGAGCGTATTGAGATCATACATCGAGCC
>JAFAHB010000320.1 GCA_019237435.1 Vulcanimicrobiota bacterium | reverse complement strand
GAAACATAACCGGCGCACGGCGTGATCGTCGCAAGGCCGGCTACGGCTCCCGTGAGGAGACCGACGAACTTCGGTTGCCGCCCACGGACCCACTCAACGAGCAGCCAGGTAATCGCCGCGAACGACGCCGCGACGTCCGTGTTGAGGAATGCCGCTGCGGTCACGGAATCGACGCGCAGCTCCGATCCGGCGTTGAATCCGTACCACCCGAACCACAGCAACCCGGTTCCGAGCGCAATGAGGGGAACGTTGTGGGGCTTGTTCTCTATGACGTGACGCCGGCCGACGTATAGAACCGATGCCAACGCCGCAAAGCCGGCCGATGCATGCACGACGAGGCCGCCGGCGAAATCGAGGCAGCCCCATTTCGCTAAGATGCCGTTCGGACTCCATAGCATGTGCACGAACGGAAAGTAGACGAAAATGAGCCAAGCCGTAAGAAACCAGAAATATGCTTTGAACGTCACGCGGTTGGCGAACGCGCCGGTGATCAGTGCGGGCGTTATGATCGCAAACATCATTTGATAGGCGATGTGAACGACTAGTGGGATGCCGGCGTCGTTACCGGTGAACATCGTATGCAGGGTCACGCCGCGTAGTAAGGCGTACGTGGCGGGATTACCGATGATGCCGTGCCAATCCGGCCCAAAACTCTCGGAATACCCGAAGGCGAACCATATGACGGTCGTCCAGCCCAGCGACATGAAGCTCTGCATCATGATGGTCAAGACGTTCTTACGCTGAACGAGACCACCGTAGAAAAATGCGAGCCCAGGCGTCATCAGCATGACGAGGCTGGCGCAGAGCAGCATGAATCCGGTATTGCCGATATTGACGGGGATCGGCGCAGTATTCATCGAGATTCCTCCGCTAGCAACAACAAGAACGCTGCAAGCGCTTTTAGGCGGCCGCCGGAGATTTTCCGCTAATTCATGAAAGAGAGACCTGCACCGACGTAGTGTTGCCTCTGACCGTTCATCGCCGTCGGAATGAAGCCGTATTCGACATCGAGTTGGAGGTGATTACCGAAATCGCGTTGGTAGACGAAATCGATAAGGCTCTTTGATCCCAAATCGGGACCGGCGGTTGAAAAGTACGCGTACTCCGCGGAGAGTTGCGAAGGGCCGCCGGGCAGCGCCGCGCTCAATTCGATGCTTGGAATGAACGCGAAGTACGACCGAGCGGTGCCGGCGGCGTTCGCGGCGCTGAGCGCATTGAAACTTAGCGTTCCGGCGAGGCTGAACTCCGGACTGATCGTGTATCCCCAGTCGAAATCGCCGGTGAACTGCGCGTTGCCTGCCGAGAACGCTTTGCTTCCCGTGGGATACGCAATTGCGCCGTAGACGCCCCAGTCGGCGTTCGAGCCATAGCCGAGTTCGTACTTGGTGGCCAAGGTCACGTCGCTCGTTCCGCTGACGGCGGGCTGGCCGACCGACGACGTCTCGGAACTGGGAAATCCGAACTCGAAATCGAGATGAGGATCCGCGGTTCCGATCCGCAGCAGCGACTGCGGATAGTTTGCATTGCTGCCGCCGGCTACGCCGCTCGTCGTCAGATTCGTATAGCCGTTTTCGAGGTCGAAGTGTCCCGTTCTAACGGTGCAGACGCCCGTTGAGACCGTAGGTCGATTTACGATCGACAGTATCGAACCGCATGGGTCGCCGGGAGGGCCTGGGGAAGGTGACGGTGCGGCCTGCGCACACGTGCGTCCGGGTACGGCGGTGAGGACGCACGCGAGCGCAGCGCCGCCAAAGAGCATGAAACGCCGCATCGTGCCGGGGGGTTCTCTGCGCCTGCGGCGGCTTCCTGATGGATCATCCATTCGGCGGCTGGCGCTCGCAATGCGCCGAATTTAAGCTGAGTGCGTTATGTTTGGGTTATCGATCAACCGCGTCGTCAGCGCGGGCGCGCTTTTCGCGTGCCTCGCTCCGGTGACGGCACGCGCGCAGCAGGCGTCACCGGCGCCGCAGCCCTCCTTGCCGGTGCAGAACGCGCCGATGACGATCAGCAGCCCGCTGCCGACCAGCACGCCGGAGAATCGACGCGCGTTGCCGGCTCCGCTCGATCCCGTCTTCCCAAGCACGGATTTTCCTGGGCCTGCGTACCTCATCGGCGTTCCCTCCGATCCCGGCATTCGTTCCTACGGCTGGCTTGATCCCGGCTTTGAATTGAGCACTTCGAAAAACTCGAACTATCCGCTCTCGTATAACGACGTCCCGGCAAGCCCCCAGATTGATCAATTC
>JAFAHB010000314.1 GCA_019237435.1 Vulcanimicrobiota bacterium | reverse complement strand
TAGACGGTCGCCGCGCCCCACGCCTGACCGAGGACGGTGCCGGCGAAAAGCAGCCCGCTACGATGCCGCCGGCGGAAGCGCAGGTCATCGACGCTTGCGGAGGCCGGTGAGTTACCGTTGCGCGCGCCAGCATTTGCCAGAGATCGGCGGCGTAAACGAGGCCGCCGAAAATCAGTAACACGCTGCCGGCGAGCAGTGCGACGTAGTTTTGCAGCGTAACACCCACGGCCGCCAAAATAATGCCTGCTAGTAATGCGCTGCTTGAGATTACGTGCCGTGAGCTTCTCCGGCGATTGGACCCATCGTGCGCGCCGAAACGCCGGCGACGAGCAAGGACAGCCAGCCTACGATTCCAAGCAACGCGTGCGCCTTGGGGAGTTGCTGCAGCAGCGTCGCCGGCGCTCCGCCCGTCAAAGCCAGCGCGAACGAGAAGCCGAGCGCGGCTGTGATCAGCAGCAGCACGAGGGTCGTTCCGAATGCGCGAGCGACGGCCCGCGCCGTTCCTTTTCGGCGTATCGCTTCGAAAAGCGGCTCACACGCTGCAATCGTGTAGATCAGAAGCGCCGGCAGCGTGATCCATGCGCCCGCCTGCAGCGTTGCGAGATTCGAAGCCGAAAAGCCGACGACCAACGTGCCCGCACCGGCGGCGAAAACTAGCGTGGCAGCGCGTGCCAGGCTCCGGCTGCGCCATTCGACGCCCAAAAACGCCGGGATTACGTGCAGCAGAATGCTCAGCGCAACTAGGGTGATCCAGCCGAGCGCAACGAGATGCACCCATCCCAATGCGGGAAGCGTGAGGCCAACCGGTACGCCGTCGCGCGCGGCGCCAAAGAGCACGATCCACGAAAATCCTAGCGCGGCCATCCCGAGCGCCACCGGAAGCGGTGGAATCCAACCTTGCATCGTCGCCGATACGTTCGGGATTCGGTTTGCGCTCGTCCTCGCGTGACGGATTGGCACGATTGGGCAGCGAACCCGCGCTCTTCTGTTGAAACGCGCCGAATTTCTTGGAGCGGCTGCCGCGTCCGCGGTTGCGACGACGTCGGGCATGCAGGGCATGCCCGGTCCGCAAGAAATCGCACGGCAAGTCCGCGACGAGTTCGTTCACGCTTGGGGCGGTTACAAGCAGTTCGCGTGGGGTTATGACGAGTTTCGGCCCATCAGCGGAACTCCGAAGAACTTCTTTCTCGCCGATACTTCATTCGGGCTCTCGATCATCGAGGCGCTCGATTCGCTCTACGTCATGGAGCTCGATAGTGAGCTCGATGCATGCGTCAGATGGCTGCGCTCGCACCTCAATTTCGACGTAGATGGCGACGTGCAAATGTTTGAAGCCGTCATTCGAATGGTCGCGGGTCTGCTCGCCGGTTACTACGCTACCGGAGAAAAGTTTATGCTCGACGGAGCACGCGACTTAGCCGATCGCTTGTTGCCCTGCTTCACGAAATCACCGTCGGGAGCTCCGTATCGTTATGCCAATCTCCAAACGGGCGCAGTCAGCAAGCCCGAGAGCAATCTTGCGGAAATCGGCTCGAACGTCTTGGAGTTCGGGGATCTCACTCGCCTTACCGGAGATCAAAAGTACCTCGATGCTTCGCTTAAGGCGTACGAAGCGGCGATCGCGAAACGATCATCCCTCGACTTGCTCGGCACGACGTTCAACGTCGAAAAAGGTGAGTACGTCGGCAGCGAGGACGTCGCCCCGGACGAGCCGGCGGATTCTTTTTACGAATATCTCTGGGGCGCTTGGCAGATGTTGGGAATCGAGCGCTGCCGCACCTGGTGGACGATGCTCACCAAGGCGATGCTCGCGTACAAGTTGACGCGCGTCAACGGACGGTTGTGGTTCAAGACGGTCGATTTCCGCACTGGTTTGCCGACGGGGGATGGCTCGATCACGGAGCTGTCGTCGTTTTACGCCGAATTGGTGGCGAAAGGCGGCTATCGCGCCGTGGGCGAGGCGTTTTACAGTTCATGGACGGCCGTGCTCGATCGCTACGAGCTGATCCCCGAAGTGATTTTTTATCCCGATCTTTCCATCATGGACCCGCGCTACTGGCTGCGCCCCGAGTATCCGAACGCGGCCTTCGATTTATGGTTTCTCACCCACGACGAGCAGTATCGCCGGACCGCCTATCGTTACTTTCGCGCGCTGCGCGAACATTGCCGTGCCCCGGGCGGATACACCGTGCTCACCGACGTGCGCACCCGCCCGATGCGGCAAGGCGATTATTTCCCGGCGTATTCGTTCTCGGAGAACTTCAAATATCTGTATCTGATGTTCGCCGACTCGCCGAGATTCGATGCGACCCGTTACTACCTCAACACCGAGGGCAAGATCATGCGCGGCTTGCGTACGTGAACTACTGCTCGTCCGGAATTTGCAAATCGTTAGGCTGAGCCAGGAAAAATGACCCGTCTTGCGGCGCCTGAATCGGCACGAATCGGCGAGGCGCCTGGGTGAAATCGAAGCAGTCGCCGGCCGGCGACGTCGCGCGAGCGTCCGACGCCGAAAGGTGAGCCAGACCGAAGGTGTCTTCGGCGAATCGCAGCACGCTTGCCGTCTCGTATTGTGTATGCGAGACGTAGTTCTGCTTGGCATACGGCGAGATCACGATCAGCGGCACGCGAAAGCCCAACCCGTCGTAATCTTCAAACGGCGGCGGCACGGGATCGTAGATGCCGCCCCAGTCGTCCCACATCACGAATATCACGGTCGTCTTCCAAAACTTGCTTTCGCCGACGGCATTTACGACCGACGTGACCCACGATGGACCGAATCCGCCGCCGCAGTCGAGATGATCGGAATCGGGGCAGAGCGGCGTGATCCACGTAAAGCTCGCGAGCTTGCCGGCCGCCACGTCGGTGAGAAACCGTTTTTGGGGAGTAATGACGTCCGCTCTCCAATCGGGCCCGCGAAAAATGTGGCGGACCGCTTGATAGCCCGACCAGAGCCCGCTCAAGGGCTTGCGGTAATGGCTTGTGTAGAATCGCCACTCCAACCCCGCTTTATCGAGTTCGTCGCCAAGCGTTTCGTAGTCGAAGCAGGGCCGCTGCAGTCCGCCGTACCTGCGGTTGTGCTTGAGTATCTCGACCATGTTGCCCTTCGTGCCGCCGCAGCCCCAATACATGTACGGTACATCGACGCTGGACTGAGCCTGCGCCGCGATGATGTACTGGTGCGCGACGAAACTCTCGTCGAGCTGCGAGGCAAACATCTCGTCAGCGAGCACCCATTGATGCGCCATGTCCCAATACGGTTTGGTCTCACGGTGAGGAGCGTAGGAGTACTGACCGTTGAGCGGGCCGCTGTACTGATGCTCGAGGTTGAAGCCGTCCATGCGGCACTTCGTCCCCGGAAGCTTGCCCCTACCGTGGCACGCACTGAACATGGCGAACGCGGAGTGGTCGATTTCGTAAACGGTTCTGAGCGAAATCGGCTTCAATGCAATCGTATGCCCGAACGAATCCTCGCCGCTCGACGCAGTCTTAGCGCCGGGATATCCTTCAAAGATGCCGTTGAAACTGCGGTTTTCTTGAACCACCCAGACGATGTGCTCGATCTTGCCGGCCCCGTTAGACGCGATCGACTGCACGAATTCCGAGCCGGCAGACGAAGGCAGCGTCGGGGCGATCGGTGCGGACGAACACGCTGTGCAAGCAAGCGACACAGCGAGCGCCGACGAGTGGAGAAGCCACTTCATTCTAGCCAAATAACGCACGTCGCGGCGCCTTCCTCCCTTGCCGCGGGTCGAAGCCGACGCCGGTGCAGCAGGGCAGGCCAGGGGGCGACCGCCCCGCAAGAATTTTTTTAGTAAGACAAGCGAGCGGGAGGCCCGGTCCTCATCGTTTTCTAAATACTGGACCTTCCCAGACCGACCTCAGATTTAAAAAGGAGCTTTTGTGAACGGATCCTTGAAACTTGTGGCGCCGCTCGTTGCGGCGCTCGCGCTCGCCGCTTGTAACGGCGGCACCTCGAGTATGCCGGCAGCGTCCGGCGGTTCCCAAGGCAGCGCATTGACCTACAAAGCGATGCCGCAGTGGATGAGCAAGCATCAAGCCAGGACGATGTGTCCGCAAGTCGTCGGCAAGCCGACGTGCTTAGCGCTGCAGGTCCAAAAAGGCGGCGTGACGCCGCTGTGCTCGCCATCGTCGAGTTGCGGCTTCACGGCCCAACAGCTCGAGGCTGCATACGACATCACCCACGAACTCGGAAACGGCAGCGGGACGACCGTCGCGGTCATCGAGGCCGGCGACCTCGCCGCTGCGTCGACCGATCTCGCGTCCTATCGCAGCGAGTATGGGCTGGGCACGGGCAACTTAACGAAGTACAACGAGAACGGCCAGCAGTCTAACTATCCTCCCGATTGCACGGGTTATGGTTGGTGCCTCGAGACCGATCTCGACATCGATATGGTTTCCGCAGCCTGCCCGAAGTGCAACATCGCTCTGATGGAAGCCAAAGGCGGCATCAGCGATTTCGAAGCGGCTGAGAAATCGGCCGTCGCGATTGGCGCGACGATTCTCAGCAACAGCTGGATCTGCTACGGATCGGCAAACTGCGGCGACTCGAACTTCCCCAACTACTTCAACACGAACGGCATCGCGTATCTCGCATCGTCGGGTGACGCCGCGTTCGATAATATCGGCGCTCCGTCGGTACTCGACAGCGTAATCGCGGTCGGCGGCACACAACTTGCCCGCAGCGGCTCTACGTACAGTGAAACGATCTGGAACGACGCGGGAGCCGGTTGCGCGGATTCGAGCAACCTTGGCGGCGGCAGCATCAGCAAGCCGTCATGGCAGCACGATCCGGACTGCAGCAACCGCACCGATGCCGACATCTCGCTCGAGTCGGGTTGCTCGCCGGGCGTTGCCGTGTACATCGGCATCTACGGCGGATGGAACGGCGTCTGCGGCACGAGCGTAGCCTCGCCGTTTACCGCCGGTATCATCGCCCTCAAAGGCAACGCGTCCTCGTGAACCGGTAATGGCGGCCAGCGCTTCTG
>JAFAHB010000265.1 GCA_019237435.1 Vulcanimicrobiota bacterium | reverse complement strand
TTCCGAATTCATAGCCGGTGGAATTGTCGCGAAACTCCAGCGCCATCATGAGTCCTTTGCCGCGCGCATCCGCAACCAACGCTTCCTGACCGGCGATGGAGTCGCGCAATCCGGCGAGCATGCGTTGGCCGAGCCGCCCGGCGCGTTCCGGCAGCTGGTCTTCGATGAGGACGTTGATGGTTGCCAGCGCCGCCGCACACGCGAGTGGGTTGCCGCCAAAGGTCGACGTATGCAAAAACGGATTATCGAAGAGCTTCGCAAAGATCTCACGGCGCCCGACGACCGCGCCGGCAGGGACGACGCCCCCGCCGAAGGCTTTTGCGAGACACATCAAGTCGGGCGCGACGCCGTAATGCTCGCAAGCAAACATCTTGCCGGTGCGCCCCATCCCCGTCTGCACCTCGTCGAGAATAAAGAGCGCGCCGAACTCATCGCAGAGCGCGCGTACGTTAGGCAGATAATCCTCGTCGGGGATATTGACGCCGCCCTCGCCTTGGATCGGCTCGAGCAGCACGGCGCCGACATCTTCGCCGACCGCTCGGCACGACGTCATCATATCGCGCAATGCGAGCACGTCGTTGAACGGAACGTGCTCGATGTTGGGCAGCATCGGTCCGAACGGGCGGCGGAACTCGGCTTTCGCGCTTGCCGATAGCGAGCCGTAACTCTTGCCGTGAAAACCTTTGGTCGCAGCGACGATCGTTTGTTTTGCCGGATCGTACGCGCGCGTCAGCTTTAGCGCACCTTCGACGGCTTCGGTTCCGCTGTTGCAGAAAAAGCTGAACTCGAGCTTTCCCGGCGTCAGCATCGCGAGCGCCTTGGCGAGCATCGCGCGCAGCGGGTCGAGCAGATCTTGACTGTGCAGCGGTTGACGCGCAAGCTGGGCGCTTACCGCTTTGACGACTTTTGGATTGCGGTGCCCGACGTTGAAGATTCCGAAGCCGCCCAAGCAGTCGATATACGTGCGGCCGGTAACGTCCCGATAAGAGTTCAATCCCGCGTCGGCCCATTCGACGACTGCACCGGCACGCTTGGCGTCGGTCGCTTTTCGGTACTCCAGAAATCCGGGGTTGACGTGATTGCGAAACGACTCGACGGTTTCGCGCGCGATCCACTGCGCCTGCGCCGGCGTTACGTCACGGCTTTCGATGAGGTCTAGGATGCGCTGCGTGTACTCGTATACGTTACGTTCTTTATCACCGGTAATTTTCCGTCACCTCGTAAAAACGTCGGAAAGACTCGCGCGCAAGATTTCCAGTCCTTCGTCGAGGTGGTCATCCTCGACGACCAGCGGCACGAGGATCCGGATGACGTTGCGCTTGCCGGCCAACAGCAGGAGCAGCCCACGTTCGCGCGCAGCCTCGACGACCTCGGGCGCCCCCGACGACAACTCAATGGCGAGCATAGCGCCGAGTCCGCGCACGTCTTCGATCTGCGCAAACTCGGCTTTGAAGCGTTCCAGCGCCGTGCGGATCCGCGTCCCAATCGTGCTGGCGCGCGCCAAAAATGCATCGTCGATCATCGCGAAGATTTCCAGTGACGCGGCGCATGCAACCGGATTGCCGGCGAACGTCCCGCCGAGCCCTCCGGGCTGCGGAGCGTCCATGATTTCCGCTTTGCCGACGACGGCCGCGAGCGGCAATCCGCCGCCAAGCGATTTCGCGGCCGCGATGAGGTCCGGCTCGACGCCGTATTGTTCGCAGGCGAAAAACGTACCGGTGCGGCCGAACCCGGTTTGAATCTCGTCGGCGATCATTACGATTCCGTGCTTCGTTGCGATGTTGCGCAGTTCGGGCAAGAAGTCGCGCGGGGCGGGGACGAAGCCGCCTTCGCCCAGCACCGGCTCGACTATAATCGCGGCGACCCGGTCGGGCGAGACCACGGTTGCGAAGAGCTCGTCGAGGGCGTCGAGCGCGCGTCGTGTCGTGACGCCGTGATGCTCGTACGGAAACGGCGTGTGGTAAATCTCGCTGCAATATGGGCCAAAGTGCTGCTTGTACGGATCGTTCTTTCCGGTCATCGAGAGCGCAAGCAGAGTACGGCCGTGATAACCGTTCATGAAGGCGACGACCGCGGGACGACGCGTATGCTCGCGCGCGATCTTCACCGCGTTTTCAGTCGCTTCCGCGCCGGTGGAGAGCAGCAGCGTTTTCTTGGGCGAAGCGCCGGGCGCGCGTCGGTTGAGCTCCTCGGCGACGCGAACGTACGATTCGTACGCCGCGACCTGAAAGCACGTGTGCGTGAAGCGTGCCGCCTGCTGCGCGATCGCCGCGACTACGTGGGGATGAGCGTGTCCGGTGTTGAGCGTCGCGATGCCGCCGATGAAATCGATGTACCGCCGTCCTTCGACGTCCCAAATCGTCGCCCCGGACGCGCGCTCGACCCAGATGGGGTGCGCGGTGGCAACGCCTCGAGCGACGCTCTCTTGGCGCCGCTTCGCAAGCGACGCACTATCGGAAATCGACGGTTTTTCTCGTACTCTCATGTGCGGCGAGGAAGTCTTACTCGGCGAGTTTAAAGCCGCCTCCTTGAGCAAGCGAATCGTCGCACTCGCGGTCCTCACAGTCTTCGCCGTTCCTTTCGCGGCGCGTGCCGGCACCACGGGAACGTTGCGCGGGCGCGTCCTTGACGCAACGACGCATGCTCCGGTCGCGGGCGCCGCCGTCATCGCCTCGTCGCCGTCGCAAACCGCGCAGAGCGTCTCGGATGCGTCCGGCGCGTTTTCGTTCATCTCGCTGCCGCCCGACACGTACACGGTAAGCGTGAACAAGGCGGGATACGAGCCGCAATCCCAGCCAGGCATTACGATCGTCGCGGATCAGTCGGCAACGATCTCAATCCTTTTGCCGAAAGCCCTCAAAACAATCGCCCGTACCACATCTCGTTCGGCGCAATCGCTGGTTCGTTCGGGCGTTACCAGCGACGTTTACTCAATCAATCCAACCGGGCAGAAAGCGGCCGCAACGCTCAACGGTTCGGGGTCGCTCACTCAGGCGTACGGCGCGATCGCGAGCGCGCCGGGCGTCAACATCCCGTCGAATCAGCAGGGCTGGTATCAAAGCGTCTACATTCGCGGCGGCGACGTCGACCAGGTCGCCTACGAATTCGACGGTCTGCCGACGACCCGGCAGTCCGACCTTGCACCGATTGCCACGCTCACGTCGTTAGGGAATCAGGAAGTCCAGGTCTACACGGGCGGAACTCCGGCGACGTCAAACTCGTCGGGACTCGCCGGATACATCAATCAGGTCATCAAGACCGGAACCTATCCCGGCTACGCCGACGCCGACCTCGGTATCGGCACGCCCGCGTTCTACCATCAGGCGACGGTCGAAGCCGCGGGGGCGACTCCGGATCGTTTGTTTTCGTACTACATCGGGCTTTCTGGCACGAATCAGGCGTATCGGTACGGCGATCAATTCGGCGGAGTGAGCGACCCGCTCTACTTCTATCCGCTCAACGTGCCGACCGGCAACAACGTCTACAACATTCTCGACGGCTCCGGAGGCAGCGCGCCCAACTACGGCTTCGCCTATTCCCCCGCATACAGCTACGCACAAGGCACCAATTTCGACCGCGAGAACGTCGTCAATCTTCACATCGGCATTCCGCACGGCACGTCGGCGTTGCGAGACGATATTCAAATGCTTTACGTGACCGGGGGCATCGCCGACCAGTTCTATAGCTCGGCCAACGACGTTTGGCTGACGCCGTCGGTTGCGGCAAAGACCGGCATCTCGTATCCCATTCCGTACCTCGATTCGCTGTACTACGGTGGCCCGCTCATCCAAGCTCCGCGGTCGCAGGACGTTATCGTCGGCTTCTATCCGAGCAGCCCCGGCAGCCGCGCCCCGGGCTCACCCATCGAACCCAGCGACCGTGACGGCAACTGGAACGGCTACTCGATCGAGAAGCTTCAATACCAGAAGAATTTCGACACGCACTCGTACCTGCGGGCGCTCGTTTTCGCCGAATTCTCCGATTGGTTCATCAACGGGCCCAACAGCGCGCAGCTCGTCTTCGGCTCGGATCCGGCCGATTATGAAGTCTTCGAGCACGGCTACGGTGGAACGCTCATTTACGCCAATCAGCTGGCGACGCAGAACTTGATCACCGCTGAAGCGTCGTACAACACGCAGCGGCTGCAGACGTACAATGCGACATTCAGCTCGACCGATCCATTCACGTCGAGTCTCGCCGCAACGGGTTTGGGCACTATTCTTTCAAGCTACGGCACGCCGAACGGAAAGTGTTACAACTACCTCACCGGGCAGCCGTGGAGCTGTTTCGATGCGGGAAGTCAGGGCGGATGTCTGACGGCGACGGGCTGCTATCCGGGCGAGGGATCGTACGACCTCAACCTGACGCCCGGCTATGCGCCGAAGGGATCGCCTGCATGGGATGCACATGCGCGCTGGATGATGACTGAGAATGGAGAAAGCGCGCAGGTCGACAACGTGACACCGCACTTCTCGTCGTTTGCATTGACCGATCTGTGGCAGCCCAACGACCGGCTCGTGGTGAATGCGGGGGCGCGGCTCGATCACTTCGAGTATTCGACCAACGACCTCGAAGCAGGCTATCCGGCGCGGCAGTTCTGGTTCAACGCCTACAATAACGAATTTTGCGGAGCGCCCGGCAAGGCGACGCAGTGGACGTTTAACGCGTCCACGGGTTCCTTTGGCCCGTGCGCTCCAGGACTGGCGCCATTGACCGCGCCGGGCAACGGTCTTTACAACGTTGCCGCGGGGAGTTACATGTTCAACGTTCTTCAGCCGCGGCTTTCGTTCACGTACACTCTCAATCCCGATACGGTGATTCGCGGCTCGGCCGGCCGGTACGCGCGCGCCGAAGGATCGTCGTACTATCAATACAACACGTACCAGCAAAACCTCGCCTCGTTCATCGCGCAATTCTATCCGTACGGCTACCACACGCCCGACCATTACATCTATCCGGACACGTCGAACAACTTCGACCTTTCGTTCGAAAAGCACGTCAGAGGTACGCAGCTTTCGTACAAGGTGACGCCGTTCTATCGCGAAACCCACAATCAGTTGCAGTTCCAGGCGATCAATCCGGTTCAGGGTACGCTGGCGGGTTTCAACGTCGGGACCCAGGAGTCGTACGGCGTGGAACTGTCGCTCCAATACGGCGACTTCAGCCACGACGGTTGGTCGGGACTGGCATCCTACACGCACACTCAGAATCGGATTCGATTCAGCCCGATCAACGGCATAAGCGTCATCGACGCGCTCGACACGCAGATCGAGATCTACAACTCGTATACGGCGGCCTGCGCCGGCGTGACCAAGAGCTCCTCAAATTGGCAAGCCTGCGGTAGCGGCGCGTATCCGAACAACGCAAGGCCGGTCCTGCGAAACAACCAGTCGGGCACGCCGAATCAAGGCAGGCTCAAGATCCCGAACCCATACTATCGCGATCCGCTGCAACCGCTCTTCGATACGGGCGCATGGTACACGCCGTACGACGTGATCCCGAGCCCCTTCAATGCGGCTAACGGCTACGAGGTGCCCGATGTGGCGTCGCTGATCGTCAACTACCGGCACGGCCGATTCGCGGTGACGCCGTCGCTGCATTATAACGACGGTTCCAACTACGGCTCGCCGCTGGCTTGGCCGGGCTACGTTCCGCAATCGTGCTCGGCGCAGCCCTCGAAAACGCCGCAGACGCCCGGCGTCAGTTGTCCGGGCGGCGCGATCGGCGCGGTATTCTTGCCCGATCCGTACAGCGGCCGCTTCGACAATCTCGGTGCGTTCGTCGAGCCGGCGGAGCTTTCGGCGAACCTGCAAGCCAGTTACGACGTGACGCCGCGAATGACCGTTACGGTCCAAGCCGTCAATCTTTACAACCAATGCTTCCAGCGCGGCTACGCTTGGGATAACTCGGTAACGTGCGTGTATTCCAATCTGCCGTCGAATATTCTCGCGCCCGCCGGAAACTTCGTGAAGAATCCGCCGTTGCAGCTGCGCTATCCG
>JAFAHB010000224.1 GCA_019237435.1 Vulcanimicrobiota bacterium | reverse complement strand
GGTTCTTGCTCGAAATCGCATTCTTCGTCGTCTACAGTGCGCTGGCCATTTGGAAGTGGCAGCGCGTGGAGGCCTAACCGTGGAAATCATCGGAACGAATTTCATCATCGCGCTGGGCGCGTGGCGGTTGCGCTTCGTACTGGCGATCGAAGAGACCGACGAGCGTCCCAAAGAAAGGATGCGTCCGCCGCACCGATTGCGAGTAGTTCCCGAAGACGAATTCGTTCGCTAACTACACACGCAGGGTGGCGCAAGGGAAGCTCGTCACGTACCGCTTCGGCGGCGTGTGAATGCGCCGTGTAGCCTGGATGGCGAGAGCGGCGCAGAGGCGAGCGCAGCGGAGCGCACGATGCGCGCAGCAAGCGTCCGCGGAAGCGGTATGTGACGAGCTTACCGCCGCCGCCCTAAAACACGAATCCTGTTCTTATGGCCGGGCGGGCGAATTTAAAGCTGTCGGTTCCGACGGTGTAGAGGTAGATGTTCGGAATCAGCGGGTCGCCGCTGATGTTAAAGGCAAACTGTCCGACGAGCGTCGTGAACGTTCCGCCGGACTGCAGCGAGATGAGCAACGACTGGCGCGAGGCGGCGTTGCCGCGTTGCGCCGCTGCGATGAGGAGTTGGGCGGACGCGTAACCGAACGCGGACTGCGTCGTGATTTGGCTGACTTCGCGCTCGAAATCGGTGACGAGTTGAACGGCGCTCGGAATGCGGTCGATCGGCGGCATCGGCGAAGCGACGTATGCGCCCTGCAGCGTTCTGCCATAAGTCGTAAGCGTCGCGGAGTTATAGAAACCGTCGGCCGCTCCGAACTCGCCGGTGTAGCCGCCAAGGCGCAAGGCTTCGGCGACGGGCCCCATTTCCGCCGTCTTACCGGCGAGAAAGATGTAGTTGGGTGAACGATCGAGTACCGTGCGGGCGGCCTGCGCCGGATCGGTCGTATTGAGCGGAAAAAGCAACAGCTCCGCGGCGTGCCGGTCGGCGCGCGCTCGCTGGACGAAGCCGTTCCCGACGTCGTATCCGTAATCACCGTCGAACGAAACCGCAATCGCGGCGATGCTGCGCTTTCCCTCAAGCGCGGCGCTCGCGAAGAGACGGCCGGCGGTGCTGTCCTTTGCCGGAAGCCGATAGACGTTGTGAAAACCACGCTTCGTGACCGCGTCGGTGGTTACCGTCGGAACGATGACGGCAAACCCCATGTTCGCATACCGCGATAGCGCTGCGAGCGTCATCGGGCCGGTTAGATTCCCGATCATCCCGATCACGCTGAAATCCGCGGCGGCAACGTTTGCGTTGGAGGCGGCCAATCCGGGATCGTTGCGATCGTCGAGCGGCCGCATCCCCCAAACGTGCGAGATCGGTGCGTTGAACCGGTTCGTCTCGTCCACCGCGGCCTGCACGCCTTTGACGACTTCCTGCCCGTACTTTCCGAGCGAGCCCGAGAGCGTGACGTTCACCGCGATGGTGAGTTGTTGAAGAGACTGCGGCGAGTTCTGAATCGGCTGACCCGGAATGATCTGTGCGCGTGCCGGCGACGCGAACGCGCCGGCGGCCGTCGCGGCCGCAGCGGCCACAAACTCCCGGCGCTTCACGCGTATCCGCCAAGGGTGGTGATCAGAAACACGACCGAAAACGTCATATTCGAAATAAAAACGCGCTCGTTGACGACAAAAATATTATCCCCGCTGCGCAGCAGCCGCTCCTCGTAGATGATGAGAATCGCGACTGAGAGGACGCCCAGAAAGTACGTGCGGCCCGCCCCGCCCAGGATGCCCGCGCCCGCCAAAAGCAGCAGCATCCCCGCATGGAGCGCAATGGGAAGTACCCGTCCGCTCGCTTCACCGAATCGCGCGGGCAACGACCGGATGCCTTGCGCGCGGTCTACGCCCACGTCCATCAGCGCGTAGATGATGTCGAATCCCGCCACCCAGATCGTTACGGCCGCGAATAACAAGAGCGCGGGAAGCGTCACTCTGCCGGCGATGCCGATGTACGCGCCGAGCGGCGCGAGGCCGTCGACCGCGCCCAGCACAAAGTGCGTCATCCACGTGAACCGTTTGCAGAGCGGGTAGACGAGCAGCAGCAGAGCCGCGATGGGCACGAGCTTGAGGCAGAGCGGATTGAGCATCCACGCGGCCCAGAGTAACAGCGCCAGTCCTGCGGCGCTCGCCCATAGCATCGTGCCGGGGGAGAGGTCGCCGGTGGCGAGCGCGCGTCGCGCCGTTCGAGGATTGCGTGAATCGATTTCGCGGTCGAGAAAACGATTGGCAGCCATTGCGGCCGTACGCGCGCCCACGACCGCGAGCGTGATCCAGCCCAAGGCCCCAACGGGCGGAATGCCGCGAGCCGCCAAAATCGCGCCGACGTATGCGAACGGCAGCGCGAAGAGCGTATGCTCGATTCGAATCTCCCGCAGAAAGAGTCCGATCGCCTTCATCACCCGCCATCCTGTAAGGGATGCACGAGACGATCGTATGCCTGCGGGCCTTGGCCCGACCAATCATCGGCGCGAAGTGCGTTTGCGATCCGGTCGAGCCCGTACGCCGACCAACGGCTGGTGACGAGCCGGCGCGTTGCATCGTCCATGATCATGTCGGGCGGCCACGTTCGCGCGTAACCTTCCGAGGCGTCTTTGCGCGTCGCGTCGATTCCGATTTTCGTGCCGTAGGCGACGGTGTAGGAGCCGTGATCGAGATCGTCAACCGGGCCCGGCATCATCACGACGTCGCGCTCGGGCGCCAAGTTATTCAAAACGAACCACGCCACGTGGCGCGGATCTTGGACGTCGACGTCCGCGTCGACGACGATCAGCACGCGCGTCAGCATCATCATATGGCCGAGGCCCCACAGCGCGTTCATGACCTTCTTGGCTTGTCCGGGATACGACTTTCGGATCGAAACGAGCGCGAGGTTGTGGAAGCCGCCTTCGACCGGCAGATTCATGTCGACGACCTCGGGCAGCATCGCTTGTAGCAGCGGAAGAAAAATGCGCTCGGTCGCCTTCCCGAGCCACGCGTCTTCCATCGGCGGTTTTCCGACGACCGTCGCAGCGTAGACGGCCTTGCGGCGATGCGTAACGCACGTGACGCGGAAAGTTGGATAACGATCCGACAGACTGTAGACGCCGGTGTGATCGCCGAAGGGGCCTTCGCTGCGAAGGTCGGCGTTGTCGACGTACCCTTCGAGGGAGAACTCGGCGTGCGCCGGCACCAACAGATCGACTGTTTTCGCGCGCGTGAGCTCGACGGCTTTGCCGCGCAACAACCCGGCGAACGCGAACTCGTCGAGCAGCGGCGGAAGCGGTGCGGTCGCGGCGTACGTCAACGCCGGCTCGGTCCCGATTGCGACGACGGCGGGTACCTTTGCGCCCCACGCGTCGGCATGCGCGCGCCCGTGCTTGTGGCGCTGCCAATGCATCGCGGTTTCAGACGCGTTGAAGACCTGCATTCGGTACATTCCGACGTTGAAGCGGTGCGATCGCGGATCTTTGGTGATCACGAGCGGCAACGTGATGAACGGCCCCGCATCGAGCGGCCACGTGGTGAGAACGGGAAGCTTCGTCAAGTCGGGCTGTGCCATCACGACGTCGTGCACGCTGCCTTCACGCACGATTTTCGGCATCGCGTTGGCAAACGGCGCGAGCCGCAGCGCGCCGCGGACTTTGGCGACGATCGATCCTCCAATCGGAGCGAGGTCGAGCAGCTTGCGAACGCGCTCGCCCACGTCGTCGAGATCGCCGGCGTCGAGCGCCATTGCCATTCGGCGGCGCGAGCCGAACTGGTTGGTCAGAACCGGAAAGCTCGAGCCCTTGACGTCCGTGAAGAGCAAGGCGGGACCGCCGGCTTTGACCACGCGATCGGAGATTTCAGCGATCTCGAGATGCGGATCGACGCTCGCGCCGACGACGTGCAGCTCGCCCGACCTTCGTAGCGCGTCGAGGAACTCCGCAAGCGAGTCAAACGGCATGGCGTCCCACTTAGGGGGCGCCGGACAATCACTCCTTGTGGGCCGGAATCGTTGCGACGAAACGCGCACCGCCAGCAGCGCCGTCTTCCACGGTTACCGTGCCTTCGTGCGCGCGCGCGATCCAGCGCACGATCGCAAGGCCCAGGCCGGTCCCCGCGCCGTCGTTGGCGCGCCGGTAGAAGCGTTCGAAGATTCGCTCCCGCTCCTGCGGGGGAACGCCGTCCCCGTCGTCTTCGACGACGATCTCGCAGATTCGCCCGTGCGCGCGCGATGCGATCGAGACGCACGCGCGAGCGTGGCGTACCGCGTTGTCGAGAAGGTTGCGCGCGAGCTCCCGTAACCGCCGTTCGTCGCCATCGACGATTGCGCTGGTCG
>JAFAHB010000132.1 GCA_019237435.1 Vulcanimicrobiota bacterium | reverse complement strand
CGCTAGGTGCGTGCGCCCTAGGCCAGTTGCTCCAGAGTGCCCAAGCGGATCCTCGCTCGGAGGCCGTGGCGCACGTTAGGCAGCCAAGATTGGCAGCACGCCGTCCGAAACAGCCTTGCTTCGGCGGCGTAAGTAGGAGCGAAGGAGGGCCGGAGATGAGCCTGCCTACCGCGATCGTTGCAGCCGCGGCCATGGTATGTGGCACGACGCTCATAGTCGTCATGGTCGCCGTGATCTGGGCGAGCACGCACCACTAGGTCCGCATGAAGGGCGGTTGGCTTAGTTTGCCGCCAATCGAGTTGCATTTCGGCCGGGCTCTGGTACAATAGCCCGGCTATGTTCGACCTCGATCTTCAGCTGTTTGCCTCGAAGAAAGGCGCCGGCTCGACCCGTAACGGCCGCGATTCGAACGCGCAGCGCCTGGGCGTCAAGCGGTTTGGAGGGGAGCGCGTGATCGCCGGGCACATCCTCGTTCGCCAGCGGGGCACCCGGTTTTACGCTGGGCTAAACGTCGGCATCGGCCGCGATCACACGTTGTTTGCGCTCGTCGACGGAATCGTGCAGTTCAGCAATCACAGCGATCGCAAGCGCGTTTCGGTGCTTCCGGCCGCTTAACGTCGAGCGCCGGTCGCTTGAGCGGGGCCGTCAGGCCCCTTTTTCATTGCGGAGAAGAGACAGCCACCTAGTGCAGTTCATCGACGAAGCCGAAATCACCATCGCCGCGGGAGACGGCGGAGACGGCATCGTCGCGTGGCGCCGTGAGAAGTACGTGCCGAAAGGCGGACCGGCCGGCGGCGACGGCGGCCACGGCGGAAGCGTCTATCTCGAGGCAACGCCGCAGCTTTCAACCCTCGTCGAGTTTCGTTATCGCCGCGCATTTGCCGCGCAGAGCGGCAAAACCGGCGGCGCTTCAAACAAGTCCGGCCGCAGCGGCGACGACCTCACGATCGCCGTGCCCGTCGGGACGATCGTTTTCAAATCCAACGAGGGCATCGAGAGTTTCGTCGCCGATTTGAGCGGACCGGGTGCGCGGGTGCTCGTTGCTAAAGGCGGCCGCGGCGGGCTCGGCAATCAACACTTCGCAACCAGCGTTCGTCAAGCGCCGCGATTCGCCGAACGGGGCGAGCCCGGCGAACGTTTCGAGCTGAGACTCGAGCTTCGCCTCTTAGCCGACTGCGGTATCGTCGGTGTTCCCAACGCCGGAAAATCCACGCTGCTTTCGGTTGTTTCGGCGGCGCGTCCGAAGATTGCCGATTATCCATTCACGACGCTCGAACCCCAGTTGGGCGTCGTTCGCGTTTCGGACGAGGAGTCGTTCGTCATCGTCGACATTCCCGGTCTGGTCGAAGGCGCTCACGAAGGCATCGGTCTGGGCGATCAATTTCTCAAGCATATCGAGCGCACGCGCGCGCTCGTTCATTTGCTGGACGGGGCCAAACCGTTGGATGAGATTCTCGCGGAAAAGACGACGATCGAATCGGAGCTCGCGGCTTGGAACGCGCGATTGCTCGAAAAACCGCGCCTGCTGGTGCTGAACAAAATCGATCTTCTCGCTGCGCGGGAATCGCTGCAAGAACTGCGCCGGCGCTTTCCCGGCCTCCGCGCCGTCAGTGCGGCGACCGGCGAAGGCGTGCGCGACTTAATCCACGGTCTCTCACGGACGATTGAAGCAGCGCCGCTCCCGCAAGGCATCGAGCCGCCGCCGGTTCGAATTGCGCTCGCGGCGCCGGAAGCGTTTCGGATCGAGCGGCGCGAGGACGGCACGTTCGTCGTCTCCGGCGAACGCGTCGAGCGGCTCGCTGCAATGACGAACTTCGATTCTGACGAAGCGCTGGCGCGCTTTGAGCGCGCGCTGGGAAAAATGGGTGTCGAAAGGCGGCTTGCCGAGCTGGGAGCGGCCGAAGGGGATACGGTGCGCATTGGGCCGTACGAATTCACCTACTCATGAAGATTGGGATCTTCGGCGGCACGTTCGATCCGATTCACAACGCGCATTGTTTCGTCGCCGAGTCGGCGCGGCTGTTGGAAAAACTCGATCGAGTGCTCTTCGTCCCTACCGGTAGCCAGCACTATCGCGACAAGCCGCAAGCAGACGCGACGCATCGTTGCGCGATGATCCTCGGAGCAATCGCAAGCAACGAAGCGTTCGAGCTCGACGATACTGATTTACGCGCGAAGGCAACCGGCTACACCGCCGACTTGCTGCCCCGCCTGCATGAAAAATACCCGCAGGCCAGTTTCACGTTCGTCATCGGAGCCGATTCGCTCGTAAGTGCTAACTGGGTTCGGCTCGATGAGGTCGTCGATTCGCTGGAACGTTTTGCGATCGCGCCTCGTGCCGGCGTGCACGCCGACGCGCTGGCCCGCGTGATCGCGGTGATTCCGCAGAACTTACGCGAGCGCGTGACGACGTTGAACCTTCCCGAAATACCCGAGTCCGCAAGCTTAATACGCAGTCTGCTCGCGCAGGGCCGAAGCGTCCGGTATTTGGTTCCCGAACCGGTTTGGCGGTATATCGTGACGCACCGGCTCTACGGCTTCGGCCAAAATGCCGTTACGGCGTAGCCCGGCCGCGGCATTGGGCGCGATCGCGGTGTCGTTAACCGCTTGCGCCTCGACGCAGGCGCCCGACGACGCGGCACTCTGCGCCGCGTACTCGGCCGGGCGCTCCCAGGTGGAGGTAGTCGCCGATGGAACCGTCACGCGAATCTTGGGCGTACAGTCCGGGCGGATGAGTCCGCACGAAGGTTTTCTGTTCCGGTTGGGCTCCGGTTGCGACGTGATCGTGCGCGTCGAGGCAAACACCGACTTCACGGGAGCGATTCCGTTGGCAACGGGCCAGCACGTGCTTGTCAAAGGCGAGTACGAATATTACCCTTTAGGCGGCGTGATCCACTGGACGCATCGCGACCCCCGGGGCCGGCACGAGGGTGGCTATATCTCGACGGGCGGGAAGATCTACGACTGACGGACTCGTTCCCTTGTCGTCGATCGTCCTGGCGAGTTTGTCGCCACGCCGGTACGAGCTGTTGCGCTCGCTCGGCCTCGACGTCGAGGTACTGCCCAGCGGCTACCACGAGCGACCGCTGGGCGATTTGAACCCTCCCGAGCTGGCAAGCCGCCACGCTGAGGCGAAGTTGCGCGCGGCACTGCACGGTCGCGCGGCGCTGCGCGCCGTTCCGGTTCTGGCAGCCGATACGGTGGTCGACCTCGACGGCGTCGCACTCGGCAAGCCGCGCGACGCCGCCGACGCTGCCGCGATGCTCGAGCGGCTGTCCGGGCGAACCCACCAAGTCCACACGGCCTTCGCACTCTCGGCTCCGAATCGAACCGGGACGCTCGTCGGGCGCGAAACGACCCGCGTGCGCTTTTTTTCGCTGCAACCGGCGGAGATTGCACAGTATGTCGCAACCGGAGAGCCCTTTGACAAAGCCGGTGCTTACGGAATTCAAGGGTTTGCCGCTTCCTTGGTAGAGAGCATCGACGGCGACTTTTACACCGTCATGGGCTTACCGCTCGGCCGCGTCATCCGCGCGCTTCGCCGGTTAGGATTCGCTCTTCCCAAACCGAATGAAGGCTTACCATTTTCACGTATAGGGACGAACGCAGACTCTTTGCGCTGATCGGCATCATCATTGCGGCGGCGTTGCTGGCGCTATTGCAGATTAGCGCGCAGCGCAGCGGCTCGACGAGTCCGGTCGGCGCGTTTGCAAGCTCACTTTTCGGCGCGATCGAGACGGGGATCGCCGTAACGGCAAATGCTGCGCGGTCGGGAGCAACGATCCTCGCCGCGATCCCGTCGCTCGAGCGCGACAACGCGCGCTTACGAGCGCGCAATCAGCGGCTCGTCGCTGAGAACGCGCGGCTTCACGAGCTGGCGGCGCAGTACGCCGCGGAATCCGCGATCCGGCCCGTCGTCGAGCTCGATAGCGGCATCGAGGCGCGCGTCGTCGGATTTCCGCCGGAGAACGACTCGCGCGCCGTTACCATCGACAAGGGATCGCGCGCGGGCGTGCGTCGCGACGACGGCGTCGTCAATGCCGACGGCGTCGTTGGGCGGATCGTTTCGACCGCACCGTGGACGAGCACCGTCGTGCTCGCGACCGATTACACGAGTCGAATACCTGCAATCGTACGCCGCGGGCGCTGGTGGGGGATCGCTCGGGGCAATCTCGGTAGCGTCGTGCTTGAATACGTTCCTCAAGATGCGCCGCTGCGCATCGGCGACGCCGTCGTGACCGGTGAGGGACGCTCCTTCCATTCGGGTGTACCGATCGGCACCGTCACCGCGATCGAGCGTGGCGATGCAACGCTCTATCAAACCGCCGTGCTCAAGACGTTCGTCGACTTTGGCGCGCTCGACCGCATCGTCGTCATTCCGCAATAGTGTTGCGGGCCGGTAAACCACACGTCGCGCCCTTCGTGGGCCCGGCCTGGTACGTCGCGGCGGCCTGGCTGGCGGGGGCGCTCGCGGTTCAAGCGACGGTCGTGCACTACCTCGCAGTGCGCGGTGTCGTTCCGAGCTGCGTTCTCGTCGTCGTCGTCTGGTACGCGATTCGCGTCGATGCGCGGCGTGCGGCCGTATACGGACTGGTCGCCGGTCTTTACGAAGACGCGCTCTCCGCGGGAACGGGAGCGGCGTGGATGATTGCGACGACGTTGAGCGCGCTTCTCGCGAGCCGTCTCTCGCGTGGGTTCTTTGCCGATTCGATTCCGCTTGCAAGCGCCATCGTCGTTTTGGCGACGCTGTTCCGGGCATTGCTCTTCTGGACCGTGATGGCGTTATCCGGATATCCGCCGGGCTTAGGAACGCTCCACTTTCGCGAGTCGTTGCTGCAGTCGGCGCTGAACGCCGTCGTGATCGTGGCAGCGATGTTGGTCGCGCGCCGCTTCGACGTTTCTCCGCGATAATGCGGCAGCCCGACAGCGCCCGCCGTAAACCGTGGAAACTGCCGGCATGGCGATCGGCGGCATTCGGCGCCCTCGTCGCGATCGCTTTGCTGGCGCTGCTCGCACGCTTGGTCCAGGTACAGTTGGTCGACGGTGCGCACTATCGCGCGGCGGCCCAAGCAAATCAAATTCGTCTTATCCCGGTCGCCGCGCCGCGCGGGATGATCTTTGACCGGCACGGCGCGGTTATCGCGCGCAGCCGTCCATCGTTCGTCGTCGGGCTCATTCCATCGGAGGTAAGCAACGTAGGGCGCGAGTTCTCGACGCTTGCGACCGTCCTCGGTATGGACGAGCGATCGCTTTGGTATCGTTTGCTGCATCACCGCGGAGCCAGCTACTCGAGCTTCGATGCCGTCGTCGCAAATGAGCCCTACGGACCGGTAATTCTCGCCGCCGACCTTCCCGTGGCGTCGGTGGCTCGGCTCTCCGAGGTTCTCTCCGACCTGCCGGGAGTCGATCTGGAGGTGCAGCCGAACCGCGATTATCCTCACGGTTCGGTCGGCTCGCACGTCATCGGCTACGTCGGGGCCATCACGCAGCAGGAATACGAGCGGCTCAAATACCGCGGGTACTCACCCAACGACGTCATTGGAAAGGACGGCTTGGAGCTGACGTACGATGCGTATTTGCGCGGCAAGCCCGGCGGCCAGCGCGTCGTCGTCGATGCAACCGGAGCCGTCGTCTCGAACGTAAAGCTTGCGTCTCGCGCCGCCATTCCGGGCGACACCATCGTTACCAATCTCGACTGGCGCCTGCAGCAAATCGCCGATGCGGCGCTGGAACGAGGGATACGATCGTTGGGCCGCGGGCGTACGCTCTCCGGCGCCGTCGTTGCGGAAGATCCATGGAACGGCGGCATCCTGGCGCTGGCAAGTTATCCTAACTACAACCCCAACGACTTTGCGGGTGACCGATGGAAACGCATCGCGTTCGACCTGACCGATGCGGCACAACCGCTCTTTAATCGCGCGATCGCCGCCGCAACGCCGACGGGCTCCACTTTTAAGATGGTCACGGGATCCGCTGCGTTGACCGAGGGGGTCGTTCGCGTTAACCAAGTCATCGACGATACCGGCGGCTGGGATTGCGGCGGCTACTACGCGCGCGACATCGCCGCCGGCGGGCTCGGCGATACGACGTTCGTGCCCGCGCTGGCGGCATCGAGCGACGGATATTTCTTCCGGCTCGCATGGTGGCTCGGCAACGCGCGCTTGCGCAAATACGCGCTGGCTTTTGGATTGGACGCAAAAACCGGTATCGATTTGCCGGGCGAAAATGAGGGGAACTGGCCGACGAACGCCTGGGAGATGCGCGCGTTCGGCGTCCCGATGGAGCCCAGCGAAGCGTGTTTTTTGGGAATCGGCCAGGGCGCGATGCAAGCGACGCCGTTGCAAATGGTCAACGTG
>JAFAHB010000090.1 GCA_019237435.1 Vulcanimicrobiota bacterium | reverse complement strand
CGTAAGCGAACATCGTGCCGGATTCAAAAATCGCTCGATCCGTCAAATCCGGCGTGCTCTCTGCGATTCGTTGCCGCACGATCTCGTGACGCTCGTCCAGCGCTGCGGCCGCTTGCGCGACCCACGGCTCCTTGGTATCCCCGATTAGCAGCCGACCTCGCACGAGTTCCGCCGCACGCCGGTAATGCGCGTAGGCAACGTGCAGGTCGCCGTTCTCGTACTGCTCGTCGCCGTCGTCGGCCAATGCCAAGAACTGATTCACGTCGACCACGACGTTGTTCAAATTGAGCGACACCTCGCCGTTGGCTCGAAAATACTCGTCGACTGCTTCGGGGCCCACAATCTTTGCGATCGCACGGCGAATGTTGGAGCAGGCGGTACGTACGCTTTGTGAAGCGAGCTGCTTGTCGACGTCCGGCCAAAAAGTTGCAATCAGCTCGGCGCGCGACGCGCTCCCATGCGGCCGGAGCGCGAGGTACTTGACAATCTGCTGCTCGCGCCGGCGTATCCACTTCATGGGGTGACCCTCGAGTTCGACGCGGAACCATCCGAGCAGTTGTATTTGCATCGGGCTGCGCGGATCGCGTCGAGTTCGAACGTATTGATGCGCCCGCGCGTTCGAGATCGCCCGTAACGGCCGAAACTCGTGCTCGACCACAATGGTGAAGAGGCCCTCTCTTTCGAGCTCTTCTAGTGCAGCGTAGTCGGGACAGTTGAATCCTGCAAGAATCTTGCGCACGAGCGACGCCTGCGGCAGGGCCGCGTCCATCAGCGCAGCATCGACGAACTCCTTAAACAGATGCCCGCGCCGGCGGCGCCAGTTATCGAATGCGGCCGCCAAATCGCACTTGTCTTCCCGCGCTTTCCGGATGGCCCAACCGACCACATGCGGCCATCCGTCGGTGGCTTCCAGTAGGCGTGCCGCGTCGTGATCGGCAAACGAAACGCCGCAAGCGCCGGCCAGCTGTCGAATCTCGGCTACGTTGAACGCGAGGTGCTCGGCGTCGCAGAGGGCTCCAATACCTCGCGCTACGAAACGGCCGGCATCCAGCGCCGAGCGCGACCTGCAGGCAATCAAAAGCGCAACGCCCGCGGGCGCTTCCTCAATCAACCGGGCAATGGCGGCAGAACCCGTTTCATCCGGAACGCCCTCGCAATCGATCGCTAGTTCGAACGGCACGAGCTTTGCGCACGCTCGCGACAGCTCGTCGTGCGATGCGATCGCGCCCTTGGCGCCGATCGCTTTACCGATCGCGGCCCACACTCCCGCGGCGGTCGCGCCGGAGCGGACTGCGCAATAGTACGCGCGATGATCCAACTGGCGCAGATAGCTGACGAGCACCGTCGTTTTTCCGAAGCCGGGCGGAGCAATCAAAAACCGAACCGGGACGCCTTTAAGGCATCCTAACCATTCTTCGAGCCTCGGTCGTCGTATCGTGGACGGCGCGAGCCGAGGCATAAGCGCAATCACGGAGCCATCAAGGGCGTGGCCCATTGCCTCCTCCAGCGGCCAAGTATAGGGGCTTTCGCAGCAACGCGCAAGTAGCTTGAATGGTCAGCGCACAGCCGCACACATAAATAAACGTAGGACCGCTTGCAAAACGTTCCGGCCCATCGCCTCCCACAGGTGCGCTTGCTCGCACGTGGCCGGGCCCGCCAGCGGCCCGGCCCCCTCCCGCTTTCTTGGCGCCCTCCCGGGTCACCAAGCAGGTTTCTTGACGCCCGTGGCGACGGGTGTTAAACTCGTTTGGCTTATGCCCCGGGGCGCATGAAAGCCGCCGCAAAGAGAAGGGCGAGACACCTCCACCTAGGGAGCCCGTGTTTCGTCTTTTTGGTGTGCCCAAAAACGCCCGTATCACCCGGGCTCGCCGAGGGGTGAGCGCAACGCAATCATTCATTGAAAAATTAGCCCGCAAAGAAAGAGAGTAATGGCGAAAACGACAGCTCCGAAGTCCGCACCGAAAGATTCCGCGGAGACTGTCCCAAGTTCGCCGAGGGCCGCACGAGGAAAGTCCAAGCGCCCCGTCGCGCCCCTGAAGGTCGCGGCGGGAGGAAACGGCGCTTCGACCGTGATGCCCTCGACGTTCCCGATGCCGACCGGTGCATTCACCGTCGAGCAGCATCCCGAGCCCGGACCCAAGCGCGATCGCTTTACGTTCGCGAAGATTCCGCATGTTCTCGAGGTCCCTAACCTCATCGAGCTGCAGAAGGCCAGCTTCGATTGGTTCAAGACCGAAGGCCTCGCGGAAGCGTTCGCGTCGATTTCGCCGATCAAGGATTTCACCGGCAATCTCATCCTAGAGTTCGGCGAGCACTCGCTGGGCGAGCCGAAATACTCGATCGAGGAGTGCCGCGAGCGGGACATGACCTACAGCGCGCCGCTGCGCGTGCGCGTTCGCCTGATTACCGCGGAGTCGGGCGAGATCAAGGGCATCCCCGACCAGGAGATTTTCATGGGCGACTTTCCGCTCATGACCGACAAGGGCACATTCATGATCAACGGCGCCGAGCGCGTGATCGTGAGTCAGCTCGTCCGCTCTCCGGGCGTCT
>JAFAHB010000144.1 GCA_019237435.1 Vulcanimicrobiota bacterium | reverse complement strand
GCCGCACGACCAGCCCGACCGCCAACAGCGCCGGCAGACCCCAGACCAGCGAGCCTTGGCGAGCCCGTGCGCCGACAGTGCCGTTAACGTTCACGCTGCCGCCAAACCGAGCGTCGCACAAAGGAACTCGCGAAGGGCGCGATTCGGGTGGCGCTCTACCACCGCAAGATGCTCCGCGGCCGCCCTTGTGGCCGCCTGGCGCGCGCCGAGTGAGTCCAGCGCCCCCACAACGCGGTCGACACTAGCCGTATCAAGCGACGCGCCGCGCGCGTAGGCTTCCGCGATCACGCTGCGGGACTGCGACGGGGGTCGTCGCGCGATCGCCCAAACCACCGGAAAGGTCCACTTGCGCCGGGCGATGTCGCTCGCGACGGTCTTGCCGGTTTCATCGACCGAAGACCAAATGCCGGCCACGTCGTCGCGAATCTGAAAGGCCATTCCGTACGCGCGACCCAGGGCGCCGTAGCCGGCGACCGTCGCTTCGTCGCACCTCGCCGCGTGGGCGCCCAGGCGGCAGGACGCATCAAAAAGCTGTGCGGTTTTGCACTCGATCATGCGGTAATAGTCGCCCAGATCGACGGATCGTTCCGATTCGAAAAAAAGATCGAGCGACTGACCCTCGCACATCACCGCATGCGCCTCGTGCAGCAGCGCGAGCATCCGTAAAACCCGTGCCGGATCGAGGCGCCGAGCCGCGTGCTCGAGGCTCAAAAAACTGAGCGCGCACATCGCGTCGCCGGCGTTGATCGCTCGAGCCGTGCCGTATGCGCTCCACAAGGTCGGGCGGCCGTGGCGCAGCTCGTCGCGATCTTCGATGTCGTCGTGGACCAGCGAATAGTTGTGAAAGATTTCCACCGCCACCGCGGCGTCGAGAGCATTCTCGATCGGCGCGCCTTCGCTGGTCGCCACCCGCATGACCATCTGCGGCCGAAGCCGCTTTCCGCGCCTCGCGGGCCCGTACGGCGCGTAGCCGAAGTGGCGCAAAAGACTATCGGAGATCTCTGTAGATCCCCGATACCCGGTAATCCGTTCTTCGAGGGCGTTCTCGAAACGCTCCGAGAGCGTCGCCAGATTAAGCAGAAGCCGCCAGCTCCTCCATGCGCGCCTCAACCTTGTCGACGAGCCATCCCGGAGTCGAAGCGCCCGACATCAAGCCCGCGACGGCAACACCCTTGAACCAATCCGGCTGCAGTTCGTCGGGACCTTCGATATGGTAGGCGCGCGCGCCGCGTGATTCGGAAAGATCGGCAAGGTGCTTGGTATTCGCCGACGTCTTGCCGCCCACGACGACCATCACTTCGATGTCTTTGGCGAGGCGCAACGCCTCGTTTTGCCGATTGTGCGTGTCGGTGCAAATCGTATTGACCGCGCGCACTTCGTAATACTTGTCCGAGAGCGCGCGAACGATGTCGGTGAAGCCTTCGCCCGACCACGTGGATTGAACGACGACTCCCACCTTGCTCGACCGCGGAAGCCGCTCGACGTCTTCGACACTTTGGATGCACCAAGCGCCGGGAACGTGGCTCAGCGTGCCTTTGACTTCCGGATGGTTTGGATCGCCGATGACGATGATCTTGTAGCCGTCCGCCTTGAGTTTTTCGGCCTGGACGTGAATCTTCGTCACCATCGGGCAAGTCGCGTCGATAATCTCGAGGTTCTTCTCCTTGGCCTTCTCAAAGACGTCAACCGGCAGTCCGTGGGCGCGCACGAAGAGCGCTCCAGCGTCAACGTCATCAACGCTCTTGGCGTTTTTGAGACCCCGCGAGGCAAGCGATTCCACCATCTGCGGGTTGTGCACGACGTGCCCCAGCGTCGTGACGTCGCCGCGCGCGGCGATCGCCTCTTCGGCCTTCTTTACGGTGATTGCAACGCCAAAGCAGAACCCTTGAACGGACCCTTTACGTATTTCCACCGATACTCTCCGCTAGCTCTTCGATTGCCTTCATAACGTTTGCGGTGAACTTCGCCAAATCTTCGCGCCTTGCTTTCCTGCCCTCGGGCGGAGGCATCGGCGCCCCGAACGCAACGTCTATCCGGGCCAGCTGGAGCGCTCGGTCGGTACCATGCACGCAGGCGGGAACGACGGGTGCTTGCGCGAGCGCGGCTAGAAGTGCCACTCCCGTTTGAGCTGGGACGGTGCCGGTTAAGTTCCGCGTCCCCTCCGGAAAGATTCCAATGGCACCGCCGACGCGCAGGACTTGGAGCGACCGCTTAATCGCGGACGTCGCGCTGCCGGTTCGATCGACCGCGTAGGCGCCGAGCCCCGTGATCACCGGTCCTAAGACGGGGATCTCAAAGAGCTCCTTCTTCGCCATATACCTGATCCGCCGCGGGCAAAGAGAGCCCAGCATCGGCGGATCGTAGTACGACACGTGATTGCACGCGACGATCAGGGGCCCCTCAAGCGGTACGTTCTGCGTTCCGAAAACTCGCGCTCGCCAGATGGTGCGCGCCATCGTGCGGACGAAAACCTTCGAAAAATCATAGAACGCCCAATTCACCGATCTGTCCTTCGACTACGGCGCTACGCGCCTCCGCTCAGGGTGACGCCGCTGCAACGACCGCGCAGATTTCGTCGACGACTCGTTCTGCGTCGATCTCGCTGGAATCGATAATGTGAGCATCGGGAGCCGGCGCGAGCGGGGAAATCGCTCGGCTCTGGTCGAGTCGATCGCGTTCCTCGATCTCCTGGGCGAGGCGGTGTGCGTCGACCTCAAACCCGGCGGCCTGCAGTTGCCTTCGGCGCCGCTCGATCCGCGCCGGAATTGATGCGGTAAGATAGATCTTGACCGGCGCATCGGGCAGAACGACGGTGCCGATGTCGCGCCCCGCCATCACGACGGGCGCGTCGTGGGCAATGCGCCGCTGCGCGCTCACCATCTCGGTGCGCACTTGCGGCTGCGCGGCGACCGTCGAAACGATCGCCGTCACCTCGTTGCTCGAGAGCGTCGTCTCGTCCAACTCGTGACCGCCCGCAAAAATACGGAACCCGAGTTGCGCCGACTCGTCCAGCTCGACCGCGATGGGCGACGTCTGCATCAGGCGCGCGAGCGCCGCGCCGTTGTCGGCATCGGTGCCCGCGCGCAATGCCAGGCAGGCTAGTGTGCGATACATCGCACCGGTATCGAGGTAAAGGATGCCCAAGCGGTGCGCGGTCGCGCGCGCGACCGTCGTTTTTCCCGCTGCGGCCGGCCCATCGATCGCAATCCGGAGGGAGCTTGATTTCGTCACGCAGCCGGGCCGATTCGCCCAGGCAAGGCAACGACCCCGCAGAACTACCGGGAGCGTTGCGGTTATGACCATTAGTGGCTAAGACGCGCGCGGTCTATTTCTGCTCGGCATGCGGTTTTGAGTCGGCCCGCTGGCTGGGGCGTTGCCCGCAATGCGAGGCGTGGAACTCGTTTGACGAGCGGCCGTTCAGCGTGACCGCGAAAGCGCACCGCACCGCGGCGACACGCGAAGGCCGTAAATCCGGTCCGATCGCGTTGCATGAGATTACCTCCGCAAGCGTCGACCGCGTGCGCGTAGGCT
>JAFAHB010000001.1 GCA_019237435.1 Vulcanimicrobiota bacterium | reverse complement strand
GAGAGTAGCCCTGCGCGAAGTTGGCGTCGTTGCGCGAGCCGAGCACGTACGACGATGCCATGCCGAGCGGCTCGAAAAAGTTTTCGGCAATGAATCGCCCGTAGTCCGTGCCGGAGACGCGCGCGACCACCGCGCCGACGACGTCGTAGCCGCAGTTGCTGTATGCAAAATGGCTCCCCGGCGCAAAATCGAGCGCGTGACGATTGAGGTTGGCAATCAGCGTCGCATCGTCGATGCGCCCGTCGATGGGCGCCTCGCAGACTTCGTCATCGGCCGCAACGCCGGCGCGCATCGTCAAAAGCTGCGCGAGCGTCATGTCTCGCGCATAGAGATAGCCGGGCAGATAGTTCGACAGCGGCGCGTCCAGCGAAACGCGGCCGCGCTGCTGCAGCAGAAAGATCGCGGCGGCCGCAAACTGCTTGCTTACCGAGGCCAGTGCACACCGTGTCGACGCTTGCATCGGCCGGTTCGGCGCTACGCTGCGTACACCGAAGGCGCTTTGCGCCAACGTCGTGGCCATGTTCCCGATCGAATAGCTGACGCCGGGAACGCTGTTGTTTTGCACCAGGCGCCGCAAAATGCTCTCTGCGGCGGCGAGCTGGTGCGCGCCGAGCTCGCTGCCTTGGGCGCGCACCATTGCAGTATTCGCTGCAAAAGGAACGCCGGCAAGCAACGCGGCGAAGTCGCTGCGCCTCACTGCTCTTCGCCGGAGTCGTTGGGAGGTTTGGGCGCGCGGACGATCACTGTGAGCGGCGGTACGTTGACGGATGGATTGAGCGTGTTGTGAATCGTTGCAGCGAGATTTTCGGGCTCGAAGTAGCCGCCGTCGCGAACGTTGCCTTCGATTGCAATCGTATAGCCGTCGCTGAAGAGCACGTTGGTCGATTCGAAGAGGAACGTGTGGCCGCCGTGCCAGCGCACTGAGGAATACGGACACATCCAGCCCATTGCATAAACCGTGGGGCTGCCGTCGCTAACGTTCTTGAGCGATGGGAAGCGCGGATCGGTCTCCTTGATCGTCGTGATCTTGCCGTCGCCGGGCACGGTGAACATCGTGCGCAGCGAGGCGACGCTGAGAATTCTCCCGCCGAGCAGCCCGGTATCCCACTTCAAAAGATCGAGTGGCGTCGAAATCATGTTGCCGGTGCCGAAGGCGAAGTCGGGATTCATCTCCGGGCGCGTTTCGAATGCCTGACCGGGTTTGAGATGGGCGTAGCCTTTCGCCATACCCGGCGGCGCATCGCTCAGCGTCGCGCTCGACGTCATGCCCAGCGGCGCGAAAATGCGCTCGCGCAGGAACGTGAGATACGGTTTTTTGGAGACGCGCTCGACGACGAGCCCCAGCAAATTGTAGTTGGTATTCGTGTAGACCATGCGGGTGCCGGGCGCATACATTAGCGGCAGCTTGTTGAGATTGGCCAGCATAGCGCCGCGCGAGATCGGCTGGGTCAGCTCGTCGCCGTAGATCGCCGGGTCGTTGTCGGAGATGCCGCTGACCATGTTGAGCATTTGGCGCAGCGTGATCTTGGAACCGAGGCGATATTCGGGGACGTATTTCGACAGCTTATCGTCGATTGAAAGCTTGCCGTCTTGCGCGAGCATCAAGATGGACGCGGCGGTGAACTGTTTGGTGATCGAGCCGATTGCCTGCGGCGTCGTGATACGCATTGGCAGGCGAGCCGAGAGATCGCGGAGGCCAACGGCGTTCGTGTAGATGGTGCGGCCGTTCTTTGCTATGGCGATGGCGATGCCGGGAACGACGCGATCGTCGACCTGCGCCCGCACGAGCGCGTCGATTTGCGCGTTCACGCTGGGCAAGCGCGTTCGATTGGCTGCAGCAGCTTCGACCCGAGCGAGGAGCGAAAGCTTGCCAACGTTGGACTCGTTTGCAGAGTAGCCGGCGAGCGTCGCGCCGACGACTTGGCTAGCGTCGAGCGCGCCGACGCCGAGATGCGTCTCCGCGCCGCGTGTAACGCTGCCGGCAAACGTGGCTTGGCCGATCGTCGGGACCGTGAGCGGCGAAAAGCCGGGGATCTTGCTCTTAGCGACCGCTTCGCGGTACGCCGACAATGCCGCGGCGCCATTGACGTAACGATCGACCGTCAGGGTGACTTTCTTCGAGCCATCGTCGTTGACGTAGATGACGCTGCGCGTCGCGATCGGATCGCCGGCCGCGGTAGCGTTGCTGCCGTAATACTGCTCCTGCGTCACCTGCGGGAAGTACTTCTGCACGACGCTCAATCCGACGATCGCGCTTCGCGGCAAGAGGCCTACCGCGGCATTGGCGGCGGCAAACGCCAAGAGAGATGCAGTTGCAATGCCTGCAGCTATCCGCGGAGCCATGACCGCCAACGCTTCGCTGCCCTACGCCGTTGACCTGTGCGTGGTGACGCTCCGCCGCGCACATTCGAGCGAACGGATTCGGCTGGATCGCGTTAGAACGATCGTGCGATGAACCGTCGCGATTTGCGTGATCGAGATACTCGACGCGTACTCCGGAAACGGGCGCGTTTCACCGCGCCTTTGCCGGTATCGCGTTGCCGAACCCTGTCAGCGTCGCGTTCCACAAAAGCTGTGATTTCGAAGGACGAAACCTGCCTCGCGACGCACGGCACATCAAGAGGAGAAGCTCCAAATGCAAATCGATCGTAGGAGCCGCCTGAATTTGGC
>JAFAHB010000293.1 GCA_019237435.1 Vulcanimicrobiota bacterium | reverse complement strand
CCCGCGCTGATTCCGGTGCTCGTTCCGCTGATCGTCGTGCTCCTCTCGTACTTCAACGTGTTTCCCGACCACACGGGGGCGCAAATGCTCGGCGGAATCCTCATGGGCTCTATCGTCACCGGTTTCTTCGTCGCGATTTCGTTCACGTCGGGCGGCGGCGCGTGGGACAACGCCAAGAAATACATCGAGGATGGGCATTACGGCGGCAAAGGCTCGACCGCGCACCAGGCCGCGGTCACCGGCGATACCGTCGGCGATCCGTACAAAGACACGGCCGGGCCGGCCATCAACCCGATGATTAAGGTGCTCAATATCGTGGCGTTGCTGCTGGTGGCATTCTTGCGCTAAGCGGCGAAATACGCGCGCAGGAGGTACACGCTATGACACGCTTCTGCGCGCGGGCATTTGCGCTTGTGTTCGGTGCGGCGGTTGCTGCAGGTTGTTCAGGATCGTCGAAAGGAATGCTGCCGGCTGCGCCGGTAGTCGGCACATCGTCGGAAGTGCCGATTAGCGTTCAGTCGGGTGACGTCGACAGCGCCCGTTCGGCGCGCGTCTTGTCGTATCACTTGATGTTGCTGCGGCGCGGTGGCCCCGCAAGCCGCCTAGGCGGCGGCGTCAAGCTGCGCTACCCCGGCGATCTGACGTACAAGGGCGGACCGATCATGAAGACCGCGGCGTCGTTCAACATTTACGTGAACTGCGGCGGCCGCGGCGAGCAGTGTTGGGGCGATCCCGAAGGTTTCCAAACAAATCTCACCGGCAGCACGTTCGCCGAGTTGTTGAAACAGTATACGAAGTCATCGCCCGACGGGTACACGTTCGGCGGCGCTTTCTCGGTCCAATACCATACCTACACGAAGCTATTTTATGGGAACGATCTCTTGACCGTGCTGCATGCGGCGCTGGTCAAGAACGGCAAGAAGGCCGGCTATGCGAATATGTATCATATCTTCTTGCCGAAAGGGACAGATACGTGCTTCGATCGCTCGCGCGACTGCTACTCGCCCGATCACCCCGCCACCAACGATTTCTGCGCCTATCACGAAAGCGTCGCGTTCAAGGATGTCGCCGACCCCGTCATCGTGTCGATTGAACCGTACCAAAAAGTTGGGTTTTGCGCTTCGCGCGCTTCTTCAGGAGCAAGCGCACTAACGAACTCCACCGCGTCGACGCTCGTTCACGAAACGTTTGAAGCGATCACGGATCCCGGACCGCGCTTGGCGTGGTACAATTTCACATTCGGCTCCGAAGTCGCCGATCTCTGTCAGACGTATCAGTGGAAGATCACGCTGAGCGGCAGGGTCTACAGCCTGCAGCCAATGTACTCGAACCACTATCATGCCTGCGCCGCGGGGCCATAGGTCAACGCGCGTTTGCCTAAATGATGCTTATGAGGTTCTCGCCTGGGAAATACTCCCATAGCTCAGATTTCACGTGCACGCACCCAACGGGCGAGTAATCTCGGCAGGCCTGAGGCCTATAGTGATATATCGAGCATTTCTCGCCTTCAAATTGCCCCTCAGGACTTGAGATAGTCGTGCGAGTTAGAAACACGCACGGATCGCGCGCGACGTCACCTTCGCTTCTGATCTTAAGCCAACCGATTTCATCCCTTTCGGGCAGCGTTTCAGGATTGACGTATCTTGTGATGAAATCGCCGACTTTCATATCTAAACCATACGCCATCCTTTCGCAATCGCGCATGTCGACAAAGACGCGATACTTATGGCAACATTCGCCGCACCCGGGGGGGCAGGCTATGTTTTCTTTAGGTTGGCGCACGTTGACGCTTTTTGGATGCCGCGTGCTGCGATGCAGCTAGGTTTTTTTCATTTTGAGGTTGCGGTCGGCATACAGTCGAGACTGATCCGTCGCCTCAGCGCCCCCGCTGACCTTATCTAATTGGTCGTCTTTGAGCTCGTCCTTGGCCTTCTTCTTAAGGTCTTTGTCGGTCTCGTGGCTCATTTGAATCTCCTTCAGATTGCGGGAAAGGCAGTAACCCGGCAGGGTGTGGCGTTATGCTATCTCGGCCGAAGTGCCGGCGCCACCCACAAACTGCCCTATAACCCGCACAAATTGGCCCCGCGTCCGGCACTTCGATCCCGAGGCTGCGCAATCGAGGAGCGCCGATCGCTGCTACAAGCGCAGCGACCGGTTTTAGGTGAGCCGCGCTACAAGAAGGACTGTGTCATCGGTTGGCCGGTGCGATCCCATGACGCTGCGTTGAACGAACACCGCCGGATGTTTGATGGAAGGATCGTCGATCAACATTGAAACCGCCTGCATTGCGGCCGACTCGGAGCGCTGGATGTTGCGCGCGAACTCGGTGAGTCCGTCGGTGTAGAAGAGCATAACCGCTCCGCGTTCCAAAGCAACGGTATGCGTCTTCGCGCGAATCGGCGTGCGGACGCCCATCGGCACACCGCCAAGGTGCAACAGTCGGACAGGGGCAGTTGGACCCCCCAGAATCGCGGGCGGATGGCCCGCGTTTGCGTAGCTGAGCGTCGAAAGATCTCCGCTGATGACCGCGACCATTGCGGTCGCCGGGGCATCCAGTTCCGACTGCAGAGCGATTTCGGCTCTGAAGAGTATCTCGGCCACATCTTCCGCCTGGAACGCCGCGGTGAAGATACCGCGACGGAGGCGCTCCGCCGTGACCGCGGCGTCGAGTCCGTGACCGGTTACGTCGCCGATGGAAAACACGATTCGCCCATCGGGAAGCTCGAAGGCATCGTACCAATCACCCCCAATGAGCGCCTCGCGCTCGGCTGGAATATAGAGCGCGTCGCATTGGAGGCCGGCGCGATTTGGAAGACGCGCGGGGAGGAGAGCCCGCTGCAATGTGTCGACGGAACGTTGCTTCTGCTCCAAGACCGTCTGCAAAGCGTGACGGGCCGCGCGCTTCTCGGCGCTGACGGCGCCGAGCACGAGTCCCGTAATCGCAAACGCTGCCATCCAGCTGTCGAGTTGAACGAGCCGTAAATCCAACGAACCCGAAGCCCACGGGCCTAGGCCATGAGTGGTCGCCCAAATGGCCGCAGCGCCGACGACGGCAATCGCCGCCGTGGTTTCGCGTTGCCGGAAGCGCACCGCCGACCAAAGGATCACCGGATAAACCGAAAAGCGCACGGGGTAGCTGCTGAGAAACGACGTCCAGCTCGCCGCGACCAGCGTCACGCCCAGCAGCGCCAACTCCGGGCCACCGCCTTCGGGGCGCTCGTCTCTGCCGATATTAGCGAGCCACGTGAGCAGCAAAGGCGCAACGAGCAGCACACCCATCGCGTCGCCAACCCACCAGATCCACCAGACGGAAAGAAAAGCGCTCCACGGAACGATCTGCGCTATCGCAAGCGCGGTCACTCCGTTCGTCGCCGAGACAGTCATGGCGAGGGCCGAACCGAGGAATACGAGTAGGATGACGTCGCGCACCCGGTTGAGCGCGGTGTCGAATCCCAAGTGCCGGAGGAGGTAGGCACCGAATAGCGGCGCGAGTGTGTTGCCGATCGCGATCAGCGCGGCCGTCCAGATCGGCTCCGAACTTGTGGCGTTGCTGACGAACGCTCCGAGCCAAATGCCGGGCCAGACGCGATATCCCCAGAGAAGAAGTGCGGCCAGCGCGATCCCGGTCGGCGGCCAAACCGCCGTTACTTGTTTGGTCGCGAAAGCGAAGGTAAATCCGAACCTCGCCGCCGCGACGTAGGCGACGGCCACCAGTAGAACTGCAATGACCGCGCCGACGGCGCCGTTCGATCGAACTTGAGAGGCGCGAACCACGTGCGCGCCGGAGTTCTCCTTAGATTTAGGGGAATCCGGCGTCACCGCGACGGAGGTGGCCGCCATGCGAGACAGGTTGCCAATGATTACGACCCTTTCGGCGATCGTTCTTGCCGCGACGACAGTGCCGTCACTTGCGCAGGAGCGCGCGGTCGGCGCCAGACTGCTCTACGACGTAACGGTTAGCGGTCAAGGCGGCGGCATGGGCGCGGGACGCACAATGAACATGGGCTTTGCGCTAACGCTCGATCGCGTCGATGCGGACGGGTCGGCGCACGCAAAAGCGTCGATATCGGGTGCGGGCCTGCCGGCTAGCAGCAATTTTGCGTTTGACGCGACCGTCTCGCCGGCCGGCGCGATTATTCCAAAGTACGATCCCAACATAAAGATGCACGCCGGTATGAGCGAAGCCGAGTCGTTGGCGTTTGCGGAGAATCAAGCGGCGATGGTCTTCTCGACTACGCTACGGCCAATCAACGCGTTCGCTAGTGCGTGCGCGCAGCGAGCGAACCCACGTGTCGGCGATACGTGGCACGCCGAGATGGACGTGCCGTTTGCAACCGACGCGATTTACACCGTGACGGGACAGCGAGATCTGTTGGGACATCGTGTGTACGCCGTCAGCGTGCAAGCTGCCGCAACAACGGCAAATACCGTTGCCGGTCAAGGCTCGTACGATTCCACGGCACATCTGGTTTCGGTATTTCATTACACCCTGACGAACACGAACGGCGAGACCGAGACGGCGGACTTCACGTTGCACCAGTAGACCGGGAGGCCGTATAAAAGCGATCAAAATCGTGGCCTGGGTTATCGGCGGCATCGCCGCGGGCATTGCGCTGTGCGTCTTTCTGATTTTTGCCGGCACATATGTGGCGTATTTCATCACCGCGATGCAGCGTCCGCCGGAGAGCCCATTTTCAAGCGCCTGCGCGCAGGTCGGCGCGCCCAAAGAGAAGACGGTGCGGGTGCGATTCGACATCGCCAACGCCGCCCGCAAGGATGCGACGTGGATGAACTTTGCGTTGTTCGCGTCGAGTGCCGACCGGCGTAACTTGAGCGACTGGGGATACGTGCTCGAGAGGCGCGTTCCGGCGGGCGGTAGCGTCTCAACGGTCGCCGACGTTCCGCTACCGCGCGATTACCGGGGCGTTCGATTCCGCGGCGTGGAGTGCAACATCATCAACGCGGTCTTTGCGGACGGCTCGCAGCAGAGCTACGGCGCACGCACGGACGCGTTTCCTTAAGCCGAGGCGTCGTGACTATGACGCCGAAGGCGCGAAAGCGAGGCCACGATTTTCCTTGCGAACGAGATGGCCGATTGCGGCAAGGATAAATCCGGAGACAAGCACGCTAGCGGCGACGATCGCCATGGCAACCGCATAGTTCGGCGCCCCGGTCGCCAGCGGAGTTTTCGCGGCGAGCACCGCTTCGACTTGCGCGATGCTCGCGGCGATCAGGTTGCCGAGCTGGTAGGTGAAACCCGGAAACGTGCCGCGCACGTCGGCGGGCGAGAGCTCGTTGAGATGCGCAGGGATCACGCCCCAGCAACCCTGCACGGCGATTTGGATGATGAATACGCCCAGTGCAAGCGTCGCGATCGTCGAGCTGAAGATCCACAGCGGGATCGCGCAAATTCCGACAGCGGTGCAGAACATCACGACCGCCCGCCGGCCGAAGCGTTGAGAGAGCATGCCGAACCCTATCGAGCCCAGAATCGCGCCGACCGCGCCGATCATCGCGAGCAGCGAGGTAGTGCCGGGTGAGAACCCGTGTTGCTTTTGCAAGAACGTCGCATAGAGATCTTGCGTTCCGTGTGACATGCCGTTGAGCGCCGCCATGAACGCGATCGCGTAGATGAAAAGCGGCCAATGCGCGGCAATGGATTTAAGCAGAAAGTTCGGCGCGATGCCGATGCG